>NZ_LWFU01000317.1:0-4171 GCF_001635135.1 Oleiphilus sp. HI0080 | reverse complement strand
ACGAATTGAAGCGCTCAATTAGTTCTTGAACACGCGTCTTACGTGTAATCATCACAACACGCGCACTACTAGCCATTTGCTTTCACCATTTTGCTGAACAAATCTGGGGTAATGGTCAATTCATTTATCTTTCCTGCGTTCTGAGCTAATGACTCAAATGCCATCGCCATCAACTGCTCTGGATCCATGTTGGCCAAGGCCATCGCTTTCAAGTTTTCAACGGGCAACACTTTAAACGCATTCATACGCGAGGAGATTCGATACTTATCCGCATCAGCTTCGATACGACTATTAGCCGCCTTAGTTTCAACGAACTGGCTACGCTGCTCTTCTTGGGCTATCTCAGCCTGCATTCTCTCTTGATCCATTTTTGCTTGCTGACTCAACAAGGTTCGCTCATTTTCGAGGTGGCGCTCCTCCATTTCTTGTTGCTTACTTTGTACAGATAACTCCGTCTCTAGCTCCGCCTCTTTAATTGTTCGCTCCTGCTCCACAGACGCCTTGCGCCGCCCATATATTGCATCATCACTTTGTTTCAAAATCTCTTCTCTTGCCACCGCTTCTAACGCGCGAGCAGTCTCTGGGGTCGGCGCAATGTTTGAAATAGAAACGCCCAACACCTCAATACCTAATGCCTGAAGCGAAGGCGCCGCAGCCAACACCTGATCTAACGTACTCACTAACGATTCAGCCGCACCTAAAGCCTGCCTTAAATTGGAAGATTGAATCGCCGCCTGAACAGCAACTTGGATGACCCGTAACACGCGTTCGTTCAAACGCATTGGGTCTTCCGACACAAAAGAGACAGCATCTTGCGCCAAGGTAAAGTTCATCAACTCAGCTGTCTTTTCGGCGTCTGCTAAGCGAAAGCTCACTTGACCTTGAACACTCACCTGCTGGAAGTCAGCGGTTTGAAGGTTGAAGATGAACGGTGCTTCTTGCACATTGACTGGCAAGGCAGCAATAGACGTAGTTGCCGCGTTGTAGAAAAAACTTAGGCCCTTGCCTTTCGCCTTACTTTTACCGTTAACCGTTTTAATGACAAACGTCGATGCATCTGATTTGTAATATTTAATAGTGAACATAGTAGCCTCTCCCCTAACAATAAGTGTCCTAACGACACTTTTATATATAGTGTCCTAAAGACACTTATGAGTCAACAAAAATGTCCTTACGACACTTATTTTTGTAAATCAAGGGAATCAAGGTATGCTAATAGGATCAAATAAAGGCTTTTAACGGCATCTAATGAATGAGAGAGAGTTCTTAAAAAATTACGACCCCAAAGAGTTCGACGTAACACTCGTGACCGTCGACAGCGTCCTTTTTACCTGCCATGAGAATGAGCTCAAAGTGTTGATGGTAGAGAGACCAAACTTTCCTGAGCGCTCAAAATGGGGGTTGCCGGGCGGATTTATTGACTTTAAAAAAGATAAATCGCTTGAGGACGCAGCAAAGCGAAAACTCAAAGAGAAAACGTCAGTTGAGCCTCCCTACATCGAGCAATTAGTTAGTGTCGGCGGCGCAAAGCGCGATCCGCGCGGTTGGTCAGTGTCAGTTTGCTTTACGGCACTCATCGCGTATCAAGAATGCGAGGTGCACATCGACACCGTTTCCGACGCAAAATGGTTCGGGCTAGGAAATCTTGATGAGCTGAAGATTGCATTCGATCATCGCATGATCATTGACCACGCCTTGGACCGACTTAAGCAAAAAGCATTGTATTCCATCGTACCTGCATACGCCCTGCCTGATAAATTCACCCTGCCAGAGTTACAACACGTGCACGAGATCATTCTTGGAAAAGAGATACAGAAAAAGTCGTTCCGCAGACGGATTGAGAGCGCAGACATATTGGAAGAAACCGGAGGTAAACGAGCAAGCGGAAAGCGCCAGGCCATGCTTTATCGAATGAAGGAAAACAGTAAGGCATTTACGTTTGGTACGAATTTAGAACGGTGAGTTAGAGCAAGTAAAGTTTAGTTGAGTCTAGTTCTATTTTCCTCGTAAATGCTTTTAATCCGTTGTTCTAGCTCTCTACGATCCCCGTCACCTCTAAGCTCATAAAACCTTACACCTTCTATTTCTTCTAGTCGTTTAAAATACACCCGTTTTCTTTCATCATAATTGCGACGTTGCTTAAAACCCTCGGCGCCCCCAAAATACTCAATTTCCTTCTCGTGTAAGATAGATTGGACTTCTATAACTATATTCAGTTGCTCATAGTACAAATCTACCCGTAACGCCCTTTTATCTCCATCTAGACCTGGGAACTGTTTTTCAGTAGTCGGCTTCAAACCATGGGAATATTTATTAAATAAGGTGATCACTAAATTTGCAGGTTTGCTTTCTGATCTAGATCGTTTAAAAACCTCCCAAGGCATGATCTTTTGTTTTTCTTTTGTTGCTATAAGTTTTTTCCTGTTTTCTTCATCAGCTCTATTGATCCAGTTTTTCACATTGGCAAGCTTATCAAAGTTCCTGCCAGTTAAATTGCACCTCCCATGTATTTTTAGTTTTCTTTTGTGATAATGCATATTGAACGATACGAATTCACCATGCTTTTCCAAAAGTTCTTCCTCTTCTTCTTCACATTTCTTGATACCTATAATCAGGTAGTCAAGCCTAGAGTTGACTTCGTAATTTTTAGTCTTTAGTACGACCATCATCTTCGATCGATCGTGCTCTCTAACTTCATCTCTAGATGTAGAGATTGACAATACTTTCACCCTTACTTCTTTTGGTATCCTTTCCAGTGCGAAGTCTTTGTCGCTCATTTTAGCTTTTGCCTTTTTCCCGCATTCAAAACAGCCAGTGTTCAGTTTTACGTTATCCACTCTTTTAATAGATAGACCATGTCCCTCCTTTGGACAGAAAACCACACAATCTCGATGATTCCCCTTACTTTTTGCCAACAAACCAATGATGTAAAGCTTGGTATTTAGCTTGTTTAATGCATCTATTTCAGCACGATCCTCACCTGAATGACTTCTGATCATTTGCTGCCAAAGTTTATTAGTTACTTTCAATTTTACGTCACCAACATGTTTAATTGAGTAAAGGTAGCTTTTCAATTTTCCGCTCATAGTGTGCAATAAATATTAGATTTTTCTAAGTATTAGCTTCTACTTCGGTGAAAATAACGAGCAGGACATAATTGACCACAAATTGACATAGCGCTAACTGATCAACCTGATAATCGCATGCAACAACTAATGCCCATTAGGTGTTTGTTCAAGCTCAGCAAACGAAACCGCTTCTTGGTCTACAAATAGTGCAGTTCTGCGCAGCGGGGGCAAAAGCACTTGATCTGAGTAATCACAACCAGTTTCACCCGGGTCATTTTGAGCTCCCTTATTCTTGGATGAAACAGGGTGTGCTAATCCTTGATCAAGAAAACGAAGCATTACTTCATAGCCCGCCTCCCAGGCCTCCATACCCTCAAAAACGCCTCGCAAAGCGGACAGAATTGCGAATCCTGAATAATCAAGATCTCCCCAAAAGTAAGCAGGGATATCTTTGTCCGATTCAAGCTCCCACCATCGAGTAAAACTATCATAAATAGTTGCTGGTGATCGCGATACCTCACTGAAAACATACCCAGATTTATCACGAATCCTTGCCGCTGCGCCTTTGAAGCCCGCGGCATATACCAACGCAATCCCTTTAAACTCATCAGCAAGATCTCTTGCACTAGACAATTTAGTAACAAGCATTAGGAAAGTATCTTGGTTTTCAATAAAGAGTACCGATGAGAAATCTTCTGGAACAAAAATATTAACCAGTAATGGACGTTCTTTAAGTCTGCAATCAGGTAATGCCGATTGCAGATAATCTCTTTTGTTATCTAGGAATTTGGAGTCACCCCAAAAGTGAGCTGCGGACAAAGCTCTTAGCGTCTGAGGCTCTGTATCAGAACTTGCTCGATGTGCTAATTTGGAGAGACTTTCTGCCACGTGCAAGGCTGATCGTTCATCAATAAATAAGGGGTTTTCGCTCAGAAATGCCACATTAACTGCATCCGGCCAATGTTGAGATTCGACCGCAATCTGCCATTGATTTTTGTAAGGAACAACTTTTGGACGATTCAGCCAGTACCTAACTGTTTCCTCTGCATCAGGTAAAAACCGAACCTTGGCATTCTCATATTTCTCACTACCAAACTTATGCT
>NZ_LWFU01000316.1:0-4063 GCF_001635135.1 Oleiphilus sp. HI0080 | reverse complement strand
GTGTGCTGTACCTCATCGCTTCCGGGCAATCTGGTTTTGATGTGGCAGGCGGCTTCGCATCCAATGGTTATGGCGAGCACTCTCCGGGCGGATACACCATGCAAGCGGCGTTGATTACCGAGGTCGTCATGACGATGATGTTCGTTCTGATTATTTTGGGTGCGACCGATCAACGCGCGCCAGCCGGCTTTGCACCGATCGCCATTGGATTGGGTTTGACTCTGATACACCTGATTAGCATCCCCGTGACGAACACCTCGGTCAATCCGGCTCGAAGCACAGGTGTGGCACTTTATGTTGGCGATTGGGCCACCGCACAGCTTTGGCTTTTTTGGGTAGCACCAATTATTGGTGGTGCCATTGGCGCGGCTATTTATCGATTTATCGGAACGCCTGAAGACTAAATATGCCACCCCTAATGAGCTCATAGAGAAGGCGTTGGCGGTTCTGGGCGTTTCCGAGTCATGGTGCGTGCGCATGAAGAAAGATCACTACATTTATTAAAGCGATCAACTTTTGTTCCGAA
Source organism: Oleiphilus sp. HI0080 (assembly GCF_001635135.1). Classification (NCBI taxonomy): domain Bacteria; kingdom Pseudomonadati; phylum Pseudomonadota; class Gammaproteobacteria; order Oceanospirillales; family Oleiphilaceae; genus Oleiphilus; species Oleiphilus sp. HI0080. The sequence goes on along the minus strand of NZ_LWFU01000316.1, from coordinate 3,537 downwards.
ATGACAAACTCATAAAACCTAGCCCTGCCCAGATTGGCTTTACGGCTCTAGTTGCCGTGATTGGAGGTTTGAGTGCGCACGCCTCACCGGTGGTTGGCTATGCGCTTGCTGTCGGTCTGGTCATTCCCTTTACTATCTCGGTGCTCATAGAAGACGGTATTGCAGGAATTTGGGCGCTGTTAACGCGCTAGCCTTTAACGACTACGCTTTACTCTATTTGCCTCTCAACTACTTACCTTTGAGTACAGACAGAATCATCTCCGCAGCATATAGCGACATCTCTTCGACAGCCTCTAGGCTGACAAATACGCCATCGGTCTTCAGTTTGCACAAACCATGAAGTGTCGCCCAGGTGATTTGCGACATGCGGGTTTCGTCAAAGTAAGGCGGCATGTCGCCATGTTCTTTGAACTGTCGAATAATGTTGGTGTAGCGGCGAAAGGTCGCATGGCCTTTTTCCGTAAGTTCCGCCGAAGGCTCGTTGCGCCAGGTCACCGCGCCAAACATGAGCTCATACTTCTCGGGGTTCTCAGCCGCGTAACGCACATAGGCAATCACATAGTCCTTTAAGCGTTCTTGGATGGATGTGGCGTCATTGATGCCCGCTTGATCAAGCAAGTTGTTCAGATCATCAAAAGAACGCTCAGCAACCGCACACAGCAAAGCATGCTTAGACGAGAAGTGATGATAAGGCGCTTGTCGAGAGACGTCCGAACGCTCTGCGAGTTCGCGCAATGTTAGGCCTGCGATACCGCGCTCACTCATGAGCTGCTCAGCATTTTCTAGCAAAGTGTTGCGTAGATCTTGATGGTGATATTTTTTATTACTTTTGCTCATGGTCTTTTTCATAGCTCGGAAGATAACAAAGCAATCTTGACACTGTCAAAATAACTGTTATCTTGACGCCGTCAAGTTATTTAGTAAGCCATTTATTTTTTTATGAGGTTAGGCCGTATGAGCAATCAACCATATCCACACACGATGGAACCTTTAGATCTCGGATTCACCACTTTGAAAAACCGCGTCATCATGGGCTCAATGCACACGGGCCTCGAAGACCGTTTCTGGCAAATGGATAAACTCGCCGCGTACTTTGCAGAACGTGCAAAAGGTGGCGCAGCTTTGGTGATTACTGGCGGCTACAACCCAAACAAGCGCGGTTGGTTTTACCCAACTGCGGGTTTGTTCAACAGCTACCTAGACATTCCTAACCACCGTAAAGTGACCAGCGCGGTGCATAAAGAAGGTGGCAAAATCGCTTTGCAAATTCTGCACGCAGGCCGCTACAGCTACCACCCATTTTCGCATTCCGCTTCCGCCAAAAAAGCGCCGATCAATCCGTTTAAGCCGAAAGCCATGTCGGACAAGCAAATTCGCTCAACGATCAAAGACTTTGCTAAAACCGCACGCTTAGCAAAGCTAGCCAACTATGACGGCGTTGAGGTGATGGGAAGCGAAGGCTACTTGATCAACCAATTTATGGCGCCGCATGTAAATCAGCGGAAAGACCATTGGGGCGGCAGCATTGAAAACCGCATGCGCTTCCCTGTTGAGATAGTCAAAGAAATGCGCAAAGCCGTTGGTGACAAGTTTATTATCTTGTTCCGTATGTCGATGATGGAGCTTGTAGAAGGCGGCATGACGGCGGATGAAATCGTCCAGACCGCAAAAGCACTGGAAGCAGCTGGCGTAACCATTATGAATACGGGCATTGGCTGGCACGAAGCACGTGTTCCGACCATTGTGACCTCTGTGCCGCGAGCGGCCTTCCGTGAAGCAACCGCACGTGTGAAGAAAGAGCTGTCAATTCCGGTATGTGCCTCTAACCGCATTAACACGCCAGACGTGGCCGAAGACATTATTGCCACGGGTGATGCAGACTTGGTTTCAATGGCGCGTCCGTTTTTGGCGGATCCGCACTTTGTGAACAAAGCGGCGGAAGGTCGAGCGGATGAGATCAACATTTGTATCGCATGCAACCAAGCCTGTCTTGATCATACCTTTGAGATGAAGCGCGCCTCTTGTTTGGTGAACCCACAAGCCTGCCATGAGACGGAGCTCGTTTATATTCCTGTGACCAACAAGAAGAAGGTTGCGGTAATTGGTTCCGGCCCGGCGGGGCTTTCCGCATCTACTGTGGCGGCCGAGCGAGGCCATGACGTCACGCTATACGATATGGCGAGCGAAATTGGCGGCCAGTTCAACTACGCCAAGCAGATTCCGGGTAAAGAAGAATTCTATGAGATGATCAAATACTACGGTCGTCGTGTTGAGGTTTCAGGCGTTAAACTGAAGCTAAATACCAAGGTTGATGCAGAGTATCTAGAAAAAGCAGGTTATGACGAAGTCATCGTCGCGACGGGTATCAACCCACGTAAACCACCTATCGAAGGCATCGAGCACAAGAAAGTATTGTCCTACCTTGATGTACTTACCGGTGCAGAAGTGGGTGACAAAGTCGCGGTGATCGGTGCCGGTGGTATCGGTTTTGATGTTGCTGAATTCCTTGTTCATCCGGGTGCCAAGGCAGACAGCACGCCACGCCCACAAACGGTAGAAGAGTGGAGCGAAGAATGGGGTGTTGATTTCAACAGCACTAACCCAGGCCAGCTAGTCGAGAAAAAACCACATGCACCAGCGCGTGAAGTCTACTTACTTCAGCGCAAGAAGAGCCCGCTAGGCGCAGGATTAAACAAGACTTCGGGCTGGGTACACCGTGCGGTGTTAAAAATGAAAGACGTCGAAATGCTCGGCGGAGTAAGCTACGACAAGATTGACGATGCAGGCTTACACATCACTGTGGATGGCGAACAGCGCGTGCTCGATGTCGATCATATCGTTATCTGTGCAGGGCAAGAGTCGCGCAAAGAGCTTTACACTGAGGATTCACCAACGACGAACTTCCACCTCATTGGTGGTGCTGAGTTTGCCGGTGAATTGGATGCCAAGCGCGCGATTAAACAAGGCGCAGAACTCGCAGCAGAGCTGTAGTTAGAGCTGCAGTTAGAACTGTAGTTAGAACTGTAGTTGCTAGCGCGGAGTGAGAGTGAGAGTGATAGAGAGTGAGGGCTGAAACCTCACTCTCACTGTCTTTCAGATCAAAAGATAAAAACGTACGACAACCAGCGTTAACAAAAGGTCAAAGCCATGGATTTTAAACATATCATTTACAAGGTCGAAGACGGCATCGCGCACGTTATTCTCAACCGACCAGAAAAGTTCAATGCGTTTAATTTCGACCTGATGTGCGACATTGTGAATGTACAAAAGATCATCAAAAAAGACCGAGACATTCGCGTTGTTATTATCTCTGGCAAGGGTGAGCACTTTAGCTCTGGTATCGACATTAAAAGCATCATGGGCCAGCCCATTCAGTTTGCAAAAATCGGCTGGAAGCTAAACCCCTTTGGTACCAACATGGCGCAACGTTTTTGCATTGGCTGGCATCGCCTGCCAGTGCCAGTGATCTGCGTGATGCATGGCATTAGCTACGGTATGGCGATGACTTTAGCCTTAGGTGCCGACATGCGCTATGCG
>NZ_LWFU01000315.1:0-27753 GCF_001635135.1 Oleiphilus sp. HI0080 | reverse complement strand
GATATTTATCGAAATACCGAAAAATACTAGCGCAAAAGTGGCTAAGTTTTCTCTTGAAGTTATTACGCCAGAAGGCCGAAGTATCTCTCGAGATTGGACGGTACCGGTGCGACATGTTGCACCATTCAAAAGCCAAGGCCATTCTATAGTTTTGTCGGGAGGCGACGAATACAAAATAGAACCAGACTTGTTTGAAGGTTTTGATAGTTTTGAGGCTTCTATCCGAGTCTCGAAGTTTCCTGATCTCCCAGTTCGACGGATTGCAGAAGGTTTGTTTTCGTACCCTTATGGCTGTGGGGAGCAAACAACAAGTCGCGCTAATGCATGGCTACTTGGAGGTAATGAGCTAGAGATCGAAAAACAAAAGGTTTTAGCGAATAAAACATCAGAGAAAGACATACTCGCTCAAGCGATTCAGCGACTTCAGAAGTTCAAAAAGACAAATGGAAGTTTTGGTTTGTGGAGCTCTGATAGCGATGAGGATCCTTGGCTTAGTGTTTACATTACCGATTTCTTACTCAGGGTAGAAGATAAGTATAGTGATGAATTAATAGCGCAAGGCTCCTTAAAACCGCATATAAACAGACTGAAAATTTATGTGCGCAACGGGACGGAAGGTGTCACGCCATACCCTCTGCGAGCACTCGCGTACAGAAGCTATGCTGCATATGTATTGGCTAAAGAAGGCGAAGTGACACGATCCGATTTAGCAAAATTGGAGAAGGAGTACTTACCTCTAGCGAAAAATAGCTCCCTAGCGACCATTTATATTGCTGGCGCGTATGCGTGGTTAGGCGATAAGTCACGCGCGAGTGAGTTAATGGGTATCAATACTTTCGAGCGTAGTAATGATTATTTTGACGATTATGGTTCTGACATACGAGACTTGTCTTTGGTCGTCAAGGTGCTTGAAGAACTCCATAAGGAGCGACTCTTAGATGAAAACGATCTGAAATCTAAGCTATATCTACAGCTTGTTGATAGAAGTAAGTCGCGTAATTACTTGAGCACTCAGGAACGCATAGCTTTGATCGGAGCAGCAGCTGTTACACAACAAGAGGGGAGCTCTTTTGATTTCACTTACGGTTATGAATTTGTTCGCACTAAAACGCCAGTCATAAAAGATGCAAGTCAGGGAAGCTCAGTTATTAATGATAATGACTTCCCGCTATTTGTTTCTGCAAACGTATTTGGCTTACCTAAAGGAAGAGAGTCAGAGGTGAATGGACTTCGAGCTCGCCATAGACGAACATTCTATAACTCAGACGGTACCCTCTTTAAGGGTGACTCCATTAAAGTTGGACAAAGAATTGTGGTCGTTAATGAGATTATTTATGGCGGCTCGATCCATAATGCGATGGCAGTAGATTTGATGCCGGGCGGCTTCGCGCTTGAAAATCCAGATCTCAATCAGAGTATTGATACTTCCCACATCAAATATATCGATTTCTATTCTACCAAGCGTGATATTAACCCTGGATTCAACATGACCGAGTATCGTAATGATCGCTATGTCATGTCGCACGACCTGTTGGGAGATAGTAAAAGTTCACAAAGCGCGGTGTATAGCTATGTGATCAGGGCAGAAGTTCCAGGGACCTACCAAGTGCCTCCTAGTTACTTAGAGGATATGTATAAGCCTTATAACTTCTACATCGCTTATGGAGATCTAGAAACGATTACCGTTGAGTGATGTTCCGAGCAAGGAAAAACAAATATAGCCTGGTAACGGTGCTTGCCATCGTTATCAGTATTGGCTTGGTTTACTTTTTTCATAGTCCGATTTCATATCAGCATATTGATCGGAACAGCACTGTCATAACATTCTCGAATGGCGAACCCTTGAGGGTGTTTCGCGGAAGTGATGGGAGTTTTCAGTACCCAATTCAGCTTAACCAAGTGAATTCTGATTATCTTCGCCTAATGATCGCTTACGAGGATCATGATTTTTACCATCATAACGGGGTAAAGGTGTCGGCCCTATTGCGTGCGATATGGCAATGGGTAAAAAGCGGGCGAATCATTTCAGGCGGATCAACGCTTACTATGCAAACCGCTCGGATGGTGGGAAACTACGATAGAAGTATTCTGGGAAAGTTGCAGCAAATCATGCTTGCACTTAAGTTGGAGTATCAGCTTAGTAAAGATCAGATACTGACGATTTACATTAACAACGCCCCCTTTGGTGGAAATATCAAAGGGGTGGAATATGCTTCTCAAGTGTATTTCGGGAAATCCTCTAGAGACCTAAACCTATCAGAAGCAATCTTGCTTTCTAAACTTCCTCAGTCGCCGTCAAGGTATAGACCAGACAAGCATCTGGACAATGCAATCAAGGCTCGTCAAGAAGTGGTACAAATACTCGCGTCCCGCGGAGTAATAACAACGGAAGAGCGAGAATTAATCGCGAATACGCCAGTTCTAGCACAAAAGCATCCAACGCCAAAGCGTGTGCCCTTACTGGCGCGACATCTCAAAGTGGATGCCGAAGGAACTAAACAGAGGAGGTTGCAAAGTCATATCGATTTGGAGCTACAGACTCGTATAGAGACAACGTTAAAACCAAGTATTGCATCGTTAACAAGCAAATCTTCACTTAGCTTTGCTGTTTTGCATAACCCAAGTGGCACTGTTGTGGCGTTTAGAGGGTCAGCTGAATTTTTAGATCGCCAGCGTTTTGGTCACGTAAACATGGCTTTTGCGTCACGATCGCCAGGCTCAACGCTCAAGCCGTTTGTTTACGCTATGGCAATTGACCAAGGCTTCATACATAGCCGCAGTTTAATGGCAGATATCCCTTATGATTTTAACGGCTATAAGCCAAAAAATATTGATGAGCAATACATTGGAATGATACCTGCCGATGACGCTCTACGTGCGTCAAAAAATATTGCAGCAGTCCAACTATTAAACGCAGTTGGCCCGAAATATTTTGTAAATAAGCTATTGAGAGCTGAGGTTGAATTGAGTCACCCAGACGATAATTTATCGATTATTTTGGGAGGAACAGGTGCAAGTCTAATGGACTTACTTTCACTGTACTCTGCGCTTGCTAATCGGGGTAAAGTGATTAAGCCAAGTCTTTCAGTTTTGAGCGAATATAGGGAGTTGCCCTTACTTAGTCCATCTGCAGCGTTTATAGTTTGGAAGGTGTTATCAGACAATAAAGGCCCTAACTTCAGAGTGCCAAAGTACCGAAGAAAACTCGCTTGGAAAACCGGTACTAGTTATGGCTACCGAGATGCTTGGGCAGTAGGTGTAAGTCCTGATTATACAGTGGCTGTTTGGGTTGGGCGACCGGATGGTACACCTGTCGTTGGTCAGTACGGCCGTTCAAAAGCGGGACCATTGCTTTATGATATTTTCGATCAACTGCCAAAAGATAAATATCGTATTTCACCTCCTGAACAGGTCACTAACCACAGTATTTGTTGGCCCAGTGGCTTAGCCTATTCGGAGAGTGACTCAATAAAAAACTGTGAGATGATTAAAACGAATGCGTTTGCCATCGCAGACTACACGCCTAGGACTATAGATTTGCAGGGAAAGCACATTATGTCTGGTGCTTGGCCTGAGGAAATTAGGCATTTTAAGGGATTAAAGTATCAAGATGCTGCGTTCACTGATAGGCATGATAAAAGTATAAAAATTATGTTCCCAGAGAATGGAATGCAGTTTTTTAAGTCCCAGGTACAAAACATACAAGTTGAGGTGTCGCAGCTAGATGGCGAAAACAATCATGTTTTGTTTTACCTGAATGATACTCAGCGTAGAAGTCATGAGATTGACATAACAAAGCTAGGAAAGCTTAACCAGCTGGTTGCGTGTCTCAGGGGTGACTGTGACAAAGTAGATTTTATTGTCCATGATAAGTAGCTAGCTTCAGACATAGAAGCAAAAAGACAATTTTAATATATGGATTGAAAAGATGCGCCCACTTGAATGGCAACAAGCATTATTAGAGCGGCATCAATTGCAGCAACCAGATGGAAGGCCTCTCTATCAGTACAGGGTGACGGATGAGGAGTTCTCTGAGCTTGAACAGCTATTGAAATTGAGTGCTCCTCTAGGCTTTAAGAACTTAGCGACTATGTTGAAATGGGATGCAGCGTTTGTAATGTTTGCAGCTGAATGGTGGCGTCGATACTACGATGGAAAATGGTCGTGGGAAGGGATATTTGAGGCTATTGATATCCCCCTCATTGATGTGAACACTGCTGATCGCAATTCTATTGTTGAGTTTGGATTGCTTAGATGGAATCGCAGTGTTCGCGTCGTGCATTACAGGCGGCAATTTCTGGGTACCGTCGCTACTGAAGGTGGTTTGCCTTTAAATCGGTTAAAAGAAGCGGGAGGCTGGTTAAATACAGTTTTGGGAACGGTTTTGCGCAAGCATATTGCGAGGGGTTTGGACGTATCTACCTTGCTTGAAGGTTATAAAGAAAAGATACCTCAAAGTTTTCAGAGCGTAGAGATTTTACAGATTCTAGAGGATCTTATCTTATGTGTTGTTCAAGTGCGCAAGGCTCACAAGCTTGATAGCCATAAAGACCCTGTGTTTTGGCTTGATAAGAACGATATTGGTTGGCGCGACCGGTTTCCATTACCTCTAGAAAGTGAGGTTGCAAATGCTCTTTTGTTGGGACTTATCAAGCAAGCGGCGGAAACTAAAGAGTTCTCAGAAGCTGAAGTTCATTCAATTTTCTCAGTCGAACGTTACATAAAAAATGAGTCCACGGACCCAAAAATCAAAGCTCGGCTGGATGCTCCTTCATTCTTCCCTGAGGAGTTGTTTCAGAAAAACCAAATTTGTCTAGAAAGAGCTAGGTACGATTTTGACCTTGTTTTTGACAGTGGAAGAAGTCACAGCTGGGGAAGGGCATTCAAAACGGTAAGCGGTGACAAAGTCGGTTATCGGTTTACTGGAAGAACCCTATATTTAAGTGATGATCTTGTGCTGGATGCGCTCAAGCTTCAAGTGAAGGCGGACGGAGAGTGGTTAGGCTCAATCCCGATCATGAATGGTTTTCGACTCGACCTCAATGAACCATGGCTTTTTACAAAATCTGCAGAGCACTACGAGCTTCAGGGGATGGCCTCACAAAAGACCAAGAAAGAGTCTGCACTCGTTTATATCCCTAAGAATCTGCGCATATTAATGGGCCAAGAAGCAGACTTATTTACGCTAAAAAACTTATACAAAGGTTGTTTGTACCAATTGTCAGGACGAATAGAGTGTCTCGATGACGAGTTGGATCTGCGGTACGGCATGCAAACCAGATCAGCAGATTCTTATTTACAGTATGAACTCGAAGGATCTGAATTCGATAGAGCAAGTAAGCCGGGAAATGTCTACATTGGTATACCTAATGTCGTTGAGCGTAATGCTATTACTGGGAGCGCTAACAGAAGCAGTCGATTTCGACTAAGTGTTAAACGAACGGGAACTTCCGAATCATGGGGTGAGTTAACGAATGATAGTTTCGGAGTGTATGAGGCTAGGGTAATTGATGAGGATGGGATGACCCTGTCCAAACGACGCATAGGAATTCTACCTGCTAAGTTTGATTGGGATATTGAGGTGAATCGTGCAAACCCTAAAGCTGGGACAGTAATTTTGACTGGTTTGCCTTCGGTTGATATTACGAGCACCAACGACGGCGTCTCTATTAGTCAGGCTTATGACAAGGAGATTTGTCGTCATACGGTTTCCTTAACGGCATCGGGTGAACAGCCTTTATCAGTAAAATTTGACCTGCTTAGAGCCGGCGATTCTAGAGAAATTACCTTAGATTTACCGTTTCCTAGCGGCGGGGCCAGGCTTTTTGATGCTACCGGGGTAATGCTTGCGAGAGGGGCAAGCCTTCGCTTGAGTCGGTTGCACGGGTATCGCTTAAAAGTTTTTTGTGAGCATGGTGTAAAAGCGGTTTATGCAAATCTTCGTATTGAATTGATTTCTCAGGTTTTGGATAGCTCCAAGCAGCGAGATCTATATGTGAATAAAAAGTTGAAATTGACCGCTCCAATAACAGAGTTTGCTCTTATCGACTTTTTGGAAGACTTTACAAGTCTGCTGGGTGCGAGTAGCGACCTTGATGCGAGTGTAAAGATAAGTATGGATGTGAATGGAAGGCCGGAACTTAGCCATTTAATCCACCGCTATGATTGTGAATTAAAACGAGACCCCAGTCGTCAGCGTATTTCTATCCCGGGAGATATCGCTTCAAAACTATCACTTGAGGAACAAGTGGCGCTGAGCGTTGATGCTATTTTGTTGAACCAGCCAGAGTCAAATGTTCTCGCTCCGCAGCAGGTCACTTCGGAAGGAGTGTTTTTGGGTGAATGGGAGTTTGACTCTTTAAATAGGAAGGCTGGGTTATGGTTTTTGTTTCCGGAGCCTGAATCGCAGATATTTTTCAGACCTATGCTCTGGCCAGTTGGCGGAAAGGAGTCTCAACAGCTAACGCTGGATGACTCTGCTAGCGTTAAAACATTACAGCGAGCCGTTTGGGTTAATGATCCGCGGTCTCGTTTAGAAGCAATACGCGAGGTTTTGCATGGGATGACGCTGGATTTTGGTCATAGCGGCTGGGATTATCTCAAGGCGCTGACAGATAAATGTGGTCATTTGCCTCTATCAGCATTTGATGTCTGGAGCGTTGCTGCAACGGAACCGCCTTTCTTGGCTGCAATGGCTACTCATGCTGAGCTTGAGGGCATTGTTGATAAAATGGTTGATGAGTTGCCCGTGCTTTGGGAGCTAGTCTCATATGCTGACTGGGAAAATGCAATTACGGTATATCAAGCATACCATCACCGGCTTTATTCAGGCGACGCCGTTAGCCTTGACCCGTCAATTGTTAGCGTAGTTAGGGAGCTGCTTAAGGCGAGTGTTCTAGAAAAAATAGAATCCCTCTCTCCCTCGCTAAAGAGCACTCGCCAACGTTTAGAGAGCCAGTTTTTAAGAGTAGAAGACAAAGAGTTAAACCTATTTTCTTATCCGTATGAAATGGTTGTTAAAGGCCAAGTTGAAGATCTAAAGCGTAATCTGGTTACGAGAAACTCCGAGTCTGAGTGGCCGATTATGTTGCAACGTACGCTCGAGCATCAGCTAGATAATTTACCTGGCGCTTTGACGAATGATCTCCGAGTGTTTCGCGGATACCAAAAATCAGTCATGTTTCTTCCGGCAGTACTTGCTGCTCGACAGGTGGGTCTTAAAGACGAACTGTGGATCGGAGATACGGTTACAGTATTCAAGCTTCAGCGTATTAAAGAGTTTGATCGAGATTGGTTTGAATTGATGTTTAATCTTATTTCCGCCTGGCTTCATTTTAATAACAAGGAGAGTTGATTTTGGCGAATGCTGATTATTACAGACCGCTCATTAGTCATATAGAAACCCGATCGGTTGAGTCGACAGTGAGTATATTGGGGATAACCGATTCGAAGTTGCGTGCTCACTTGGTAAAAGAGTTAAGTAATAAAGAAAAGGGCACTGCTTTTTTGGGTGATAGTGTCTTTGAAGCAACCTTCCCATGGGAGCCTGCTAGTCAAAAAATGAGTGAGCTTTCGGGAGATGACGGATTACTTGCTTCCTCATTGATCAAAGCCATGGATGAAGCCGATGATCACAAATTTGGTAAGGATTGGAATCCCTTTAAGCATCAATTGTTAGCATGGAAAGCTTTGCTCGAAGAGCAAAAGTCCGTTGTGGTAACTTCTGGAACTGGTTCCGGTAAAACCGAGTGTTTTATGGTGCCTGTGCTGAATGACCTCGCTAGAGAGTATGAGGAGAGCGGTGCATCACTCGAAGGTGTGAGAGCCTTATTCCTATATCCATTAAATGCCTTAATTAATAGTCAAAGAGAAAGACTTCGAGCTTGGACTTCTGCTTATAACGGTGGTGTTAAGTTTTGCCTGTATAACGGCAATACAGAAGAAAACAAGCATAAAGAGCAAGGTAAGTATCCAAATGAGGTTTTAACCAGAAAGCAGCTTAGAGAATCACCGTCGCCGATTCTTGTGACCAATGCGACAATGCTGGAATACATGTTGGTCAGGCAGAACGATGCTCCAATAATCACAAAGTCCAAAGGAAAGCTGCGATGGATTATTCTGGATGAAGCGCACACTTACATAGGTTCACAAGCTGCAGAGCTGTCTTTGTTATTACGACGTGTAATGCATTCTTTTGGCGTTGAGCCCAACGATATAAGGTTTGTTGCAACGTCTGCGACGATGGGTACGAAAGAAGCCGAAAAACAATTGCAGTTATATTTGGCAGACTTAGCTGGGATACGTGAAGACCAAATCTTGGTCGTTGGCGGAAAAAGAAGCATACCTGACCTACCAAAATTGCCAACCAGTGACGTTTTGTTAGAAGAAATCAAAGCAATTGACAGTGGAGTAGCGGTTTCAAAGAAAAGATATGATGCTCTTTCAGCGCATCCTAAAAGTTTGGCAATAAGGCGCGCTTTGACTGATGCCAAGAATTTAACTCCCACTTTGTCCTCTCTTTCTCATGGCTTATTTGGAGATGAAAAGCACCAGTCCGCGACTTTAGCTTGGTTGGATCTTTGCTCTTTTACTACTGCACCCGGCCCGAACCTGAAGAAGCCCGAGCTTGGTAGTACTCCATTTTTGCCTCTTCGTGGTCACGTGTTCCATCAAGTTATGAGCGGGCTTTGGTGTTGTAGTGATAAGGACTGTCGCGGTAAACAGGGTACTGATTTAGAGGAGGGGTGGCCGTTTGGCTTGGTTCACGTAGCACGAAAACAAAATTGTGAATGCGGTGCACCGGTTTTTGAATTAGTTTTTTGTCGAGACTGTAATCAACCCCACCTTATGGCCGGCGAAGATGATCAGGGCAATTTGTTTCAGCATGACAGGGAATCGGTAGATGAGTTTAGCCTTGATATCGATGAAGGTTCTGGAGATGACGGCGGTGAAGATGGCTTAGGAGAGGAAGATGAGCCAGTAATAGGTAAACTCAGAAAAATCTACTTCGCCCCCAGAAGTCATAATGATTTAACGTTTTTAACAGCCTTGGACCGGAGTGATTTTAAACGAACGTCAGCTGGTCCGGATACTATAGTCCTCAACGAGATTGCTCAAGACGGAATTTGTGCGTGCTGTGAGTATGAGTATTCACCAAGCCCTTTTCGGCATAGTTACTTAGGAACCCCATTTTATGTTGGCAATGCCGTGCCCGCACTCCTGGAAGCTTGTCAGGAAGGTGAGCATCCAAATGATCAGCCCTTCCGGGGTCGCCGATTAATTGCATTTACAGATAGCCGCCAAGGAACAGCACGTATTTCGGTGAAGATTCAACAGGACTCGGAACGCGATTCGGTTCGAAGCATGGTATATCGAGCCGTTGTTCAAAATAGAGGCAATGCTGGTGTTGCAGAGCGAGCAGAGATTGAGGAGCGTATTGCGAATTATAAGAAAGTGCTTGAGCCTGTATTGGGGACGCCTGCCGAATCTGGGATGAAGCCTCTCCTAGAGTTACTCGAAAAAGACATGGCAGCGTTGGCCGCTTTAGAGCAAAGAAAGCCGGTTTTGTGGAATGATTTGGTGGAAAAACTGCATGGATCTCCCGATATCGAACGGTGGGCTCTTGATTATTACCGTAATCTCAACCGCGCGCTGTTTCCGGATACAGGGGGAGGGAGGACGCTCACCGAGCTTCTTTTGCTTCGAGAGTACGGTAGGCGGCCGAAGAGAGCAAACAGTACAGAGACTTTGGGGTTAGTGTGTCTTGTTTACCCTTCGCTTCAGGCAGTTAAAGACGTTCCTAACGAGTGGGCTGCCTTAAATTTAGAACTAGATGATTGGCGAAGTTTTTTAAAATTAGCGCTCGACTTCTACGTTCGAGAAAACACCATAATGCAGTTTCCGTCTGATTGGACGAATTGGATAGGGGCAAAGATTTATCCGAAAAGCTTGCTTAAGTTCGACTCCAGCGAGAAAACTACTGCGAGGCTGAAAAAGTGGCCTCAAGTATATGGAAAACGGAACAACCGACTTGTAAGAATGATTGAAGCGGCCTCTGGCGTAAATGTAGAGGATAGTGTGACTAAAGATCGCGTTAACCGAGTTTTACAGGCAGCTTGGACCGTTCTGACATCTGAGTGCAAAATATTAAAGCCGGCTGTTGGCACAAGTAGCTTTCAGCTAGATAGAGCCGAAGTAGCTTTTGGTACCTTGGATAAGGGGTGGATATGCCCAGTCACCCACCGGATACTTGACGTGACTTTGAAAGGAGTTACCCCTTATCTACCTTATAACTTCCGGGAAACTGAGTTCATCTCAAGACCCGTGGAAATCGATATTTATGAGGTCGACGAATCAAAGTTTTCGAGTCGTGAAGAACGGCTCGCGCATACTCGGGAATGGTTGGCCTCTAGCGCCCGCGTGAGTGCTTTAAGGAAGGAGAACTTGTGGACGGATGTTTCTGATAAAGTGGTTGAGGGTGCGGCATTTTATCGAGCGGTTGAGCATTCTGCTCAGCTGCCGGCTTCGACTCTTCAGTCCTACGAAGCCAAGTTTAAAGCAGGAAAGGTCAATGTCCTTTCATGCTCTACCACAATGGAGATGGGCGTAGATATTGGCGGTATTTCAGTCGTTGCGATGAACAATGTGCCTCCGCATCCTGCAAATTATCTCCAGCGCGCAGGCCGTGCTGGAAGAAGAGGAGAAACTCAGGCGCTTGCATTTACCATTTGTAAAGACAATCCACACGAACGCTCTGTATTCAAGGATACACAGTGGCCCTTTAAGACAAAAATTCCCGCCCCGTATATAGCTCTAAATAGTCAGTCTATTGTGCAGAGGCATATCAATTCACTTTTGATGGCGTATTTCCTGAACGTAGTCGCTAAGCCAGAGGGCGAAAAATCTGCTGTTACGCTTAATTGTGGTTGGTTTTATGTGGAGGGAGATAACCGTTCTAGTAAGTATGAAGATTTTCGTCTTTGGCTGGAGACACTGGAGACCCAAGGTACACCTGATGAGTTGGAAGTCGGACTTTGTTCAATAAAGCGAGGTAGTGTGCTCGGAGGTTATGGAATAACAGTGCTCATTGCTAATGCACTGGACGCCATCGATAAGGTTTCTAAAGGTTGGCTGTCGGGGCATCGTAAGTTAAAAATTGAGCTTGATGGTTTATCAAAAATTAGTGATTTAGATCCATACAAGCGAAAGGTTTCTCATGACCTCCGCCAGATGGAAGATGAGTATTTACTAAAAGAACTTGCATCTAATGCATTTCTGCCCGGATACGGTTTTCCAACGGGTGTTGTAGGGTTTGATCATTACTCTATTCATGATTTTAAATCAGGAAAATATCTGAAGAAGACCGGTCGAATCGATAACCTTGCGCGAATGAGAGATCGGCCATCTAGAGACCTGCCTATCGCAATACGCGAATATGCGCCGGGTTCCGATGTGGTGATTGATGGTAAGTCATATAGATCATCTGGAATTTTGCTTGATCATCATGCTCCCGATTCCGGTTATGCCCAGCCTCAAAAACTGATGATTGAATGGCGCTGTAACGGCTGTGGTCAAATCGATCGGACCTATGGACCAAACTTCGACGAGCATTGCACGCAATGTGGTGCAAGGGTAAAAGCAGAGAACCAACGAGAATTTATAGAGCCAAAGGGCTTTGCTGTTGATTTCTATAGTGAACCATCGACAGATGTGACGCATCAATCCTTTATTCCGGTTAAGGAGCCCTGGGTAACCGCAGGAGGGGAATTGCATACTTTATATGAGCCCAAGCTTGGTTCGTATAAAGTCAGTTCTGAAGGGCATATCTTCCATCACAGTGGTGGCGAAAATGATAACGGTTACGCAGTGTGTTTGCGTTGTGGTCGCGCAGAATCGATGACTGTCGATGGTGATCTTCCGCATGTATTTTCTTCCGCTCACAGAAGACTGCAAGGCAAAGCCGGCCCGGAAGATGGTGCTATGTGTATGGGTAGCGATGAATCCTTTGCAATCAAAACAAATTTGTTTTTAGGTGCGGCAGATCAAACAGATGTGTTTGAGTTATTTTTGAAACATCCAAAAGAAAATCGTTATCTTAGTCAGCGTGACGGCAAAGAACTCTTATGGACGCTAGCAGTGGTCTTTAGGCAGTCTCTGGCGGATATACATGGTATCACTGCAGACGAACTGGGTTACACCGTTCGCCCGGACAATTCGAATCTCTTTGAAGGTGCTGTGGACGCCCTTGTTCTTTTCGATCGCTGCGGTGGAGGGGCTGGGTTTTCAAGCGCAGCTCCGTTCCATATGAAGGATTTGTTCATCAGAGCAAGGCAATATCTTGAGTGTAAAGATCAGTGCGACAGCGCTTGCCAAAGTTGTTTGCTCGGTTACGACACACGTTTTCATGATGCATTGCTGAACCGCATGATAGCTAAAGAATATATGGATTTAGTTTGGCCATATTTGGAAATGCCTGAAGCGGCCAAGCTTTTAGGCGAAGAAACGCAGTTCTGTATAGGCAACCTCGACAGCGAGGTATTAAGGCTTGCACCGAACTACGATTCGATTCGTCTATTTATTTCGTCATTTGACAATACATGTTCGGTATCGGGGTCGAACCTTAAGGAACGTTGTTTTAAGTACTTGGATCTTTTTAGCAAGGTTGAACTCGTGTTTGAGTTAGAGCATTTAGCAGGGCTAAGTGAAAGTCAGAGAGAGGACTTGTGGGCTCTAAGTCGCTTTGGTGTCGCAATATCCACTGCGGATGAAAAGGTATCGCCAAATATTCTTGGGCAGATGTGCGCATCGCATAGCTGTCGTACGTTCGCAACTGACAATATTGACGCGACCAAAGCGAACGGTCGCTATCTGATGTTGGATGGGTGTTATTGTGTTTTCTCGGATTACAAAAAGCCAATTGCCACGGCTCTATATGAGAAGTTAAAGCCGGAGGTGAAGGCCGGCGATGTTGAAGTGTCATTTTCTGGCGATTGCGATGGCCGGATTTCTGAGTTTGGGTCCAAGTTTTGGGGGCGGTTGGTTGAATCTCATGAGGAGCTCAATTCAAAAATAGCTGCGAAAGGCGAACTTAAGTCAGTATCTTACGTAGATAGTTACGTTGCCTCTCCTTTAAATCTGCTTTTGTTCATAGAGGCGGTTGATGGTTTGAAGTCACTGTTTGGCGCTGACTGGACAAACCCGCCGCTCTCTTTGAGGACGGGTTTGAAAGAGAGTCCATCGCGTAGATATAATTTTTATGGTGAGTGGTCTGATTCGAACGTTCAGAAGCAGGTGTTTGAGGAAGCGTTTGAATTCATGGGTGAAAATTTAAGCGTTCAATTAAGTTCGATAAGAGAACTGCCTCATGATCGAACTATTAGCCTAGTTTGGGATGATGGTTCTGTTACTAAAGTTCGTCTGGATCATGGTTTTGGACCTTGGAGTATGCAAGGTGAGCGTCCAACCTTCAACTTTGAAAGTTCAGCTGCATCTCAGGTGAAGCAATTATTTGAGGTTCAGCGACGACTCAAGGTTGAGCAAAGAAGTGCTTATCCAACGTTAGTGTTTGTAAAGCATCTCGATCAAGCGGTCTAGTTGGATAAATCGTTTCCCAATCGATGAGGGGTTGATGATTCAGAGAGCATTGCCATGACCAGATCGAAAGTCCAGTTTCGAGCCTAAGACTGAATGGTTAGGCTAGGCTTTGAGTTTTTAATTGAAAATAAAAGTGTGACAATCTACTCGCTAGTAATTTAGTGCGCTGTAGGATTTGACTATAAATTGTCACACTTTAAAAATTAAAAATATAATTAAAACAATGACGTATGAATCTCATGTTTTTTGTTTGGTAGATTTATGTCCTTTTAAATCCTTCAAAAAAATCGTCCTCATAACCCGATCCGGCCCCCGCTACCAAATAAAGAAAGGCAAATCAGTAATTTACTGGTTTGCCTTTTTTCATTTCTGAGTCCCAAGAAGTCGTGTGACGGTACTGTGCTAAGGACCGTCTTACTCATACCTGCATCATTAATACCTCAAACTACCGACTTGGATTCTGCTTGTTGATGCTGAAGATGGTGACGCGAGGCTGACTATTTTTGCCATCGTTATTTAATCAGAATGCGTCTAGAAACATAGCTTGAATCAAAACGCCATTCAGCACGTTTCATTAAGAAGGCGCGTTATCTTTGATCACAAAGAGGTTGGCAGATGCAATCAGTGAGTTTGCTTCGTCCAGTAGTTCTAGAACTTGAGATTGAGTCAGTGCTGCTTGCTCTGATGTGTCGCTGCTCATGACCCGTATTCTTTGAATATTGCTACTGATATCGGCTGCAACAGAGGATTGTTGTTCAGTGGCCACAGCAATCTGACTGTTCATCTGCTTCATGCGAGTAATTTCTGAAACCGTCTCGTTGAGCTGTGCGCCTGCACTTTCGGTTTCAGTTGCGGCGTTGTCGGCAACTTCACTATGTCCTTGCATGATTTCTACGGCCTGACGTGTCATCGTTTGCAAGCGCTCGATACTTGTTTTGATTTCTTTCGTCGACTCGGAAGTACGAAGGGATAGACTCCTAACCTCGTCAGCAACAACCGCAAAACCTCGCCCTTGCTCACCGGCTCTTGCTGCCTCAATCGTGGCATTTAAGGCTAGTAAGTTGGTTTGCTCCGCGATCCCATCAATGACATTAATGATCGAATCTATATTTTCCGATTCAGCTTGAAGTGCGCTCACCGATTCGGCTGTTTTTTTAACGTCTTGGACAAGAGCACGCACCTTGGAAACAGAGCCTTGAACGCGCTGATTACCTTCGCCGATTGCACTCTCTGCAAGCGAGGCGGCCTCTGCTGCGCTTGCCGCACTTTGGGCGACTTCGTTGAAAGACGCATTCATTTGTTCAATAGAGACCGAAATCGTTCCGGTCTCGTTTTGTTGCTCTGAACAACGGCTATCGACTTCTCGAGCGAGAAGTTCTAACGAATGGCTTATGTCGTTGACCGCTGCGATACGGGTTTGAACGTCTCCAACTAAACTGGATAGACTTTCTCTTAACTTGTTGGATGAGTCGCTGAGTGATTGTACTTCCAGTGTCATCGCATTTACGTTGATTGGGCGTCTAAAATCGCCAGCTGCATATTCTTCGAGATACGGCACTAATTCACGAATGCGCTTGATAATGCTGCGTTGAACAACATCAATCAGTAAGGCAAACACAACAATGGCGATGACAGTACCGAATAGCACTGTGCGCACGGTCGCATAAGACGTGCTGGCTAGCGTGCTGATCGAGTCAGCTTGTTGTTCAAAAATGAGTTTGATTTCTGAAAGCTGTGTTCTGAGTGAAGCTCTGCTGTCGCTCACTTTTGAAATGATGTCGCGGGTCTGATCGATTTCTGCAATATAGCGATCAAGCAAATAACCGATGTTATCTCTTAGCGAGACGCCCTTATCTTCGGCTTCTTCCTTGCTGTCTCCCAAGCTCAAACCAAAGTCATCCTCTGCCTCTTCAAAGACGCCAAGCAATGGAAGAGCGCGCATTGATTCGGCATCGTTCTTTGCTGAGGTAATCGAAGAGCGAATTTCTTCAAACTTTGCTTGAGAGAAGGTTTCAAAATAGGCTTGGCGATTTAACGCTTGTGCATGAACATATTCAAGCAGACTGGTGGCGAGTTTGATGTAGCGCGTTGCTGCAATGGGGTCGCTGTTATAGCCATCTAAGGCATAGCGTGTTATCAATGAGAGTTCATCGCGTGTTTCGCGTTCATTTTGAAGCAGCAGCGCCTGTGGATCGCCAGATAACTTGCCTGCAGCTCTGAAGTCGCCATCTAAAAATAGGCTCAGCTCCGTTAGTTTTTCTTGTAGCGTTACTTTTGCCGCTTCAGAGAGTATCTCAGAGGAGGTAAGGCTAACCTCTATGCCTTGGGTCGCTTCGGTTAGTTTGGTTGCATCTCCGGTATTCAGGTACTCTTCGATGGGCCTGACGACGTTGAGAACAAAGCGCTCGTTCAACGTACTC
This sequence comes from Oleiphilus sp. HI0080, assembly GCF_001635135.1. Lineage (NCBI taxonomy): Bacteria > Pseudomonadati > Pseudomonadota > Gammaproteobacteria > Oceanospirillales > Oleiphilaceae > Oleiphilus > Oleiphilus sp. HI0080. Next base: position 11,740 of record NZ_LWFU01000315.1, on the reverse strand, counting down.
AGTTTGTCGAGCTCTAGATAGGGCGCGCGAAGTTCTTTTAGACCCCATATGGTCGAAAACGCTAGGATCATGGCGATCGTAAACAAAATAATAGAATTAAGGAGAGATAGCCGTGACAACTGAACCTTCATTCACCAACTCCCTGAAACACAACACAAGCTGTATATAGATAACGTAAAGTGATCGGTTTTGCTTGATGCTGAACCGACATTCATTGTGGCGAGAATCTAATCGACAACTCTCGATGCTTCGCACGTTTTTCTGCGTTCCCTGTATCCAAAAAGACGCATGGGTTAAAACGCATACTCAACAGCGTTTTGAATATAGACGTAAAATGCGGGAGAAATCTTAAAGATTTATTTCAATGAGCTGTCAAAAAGCGGCTTTCCCATCGCCTTTCCCATCGCCTAGCGGGAGGTTGTTCTCCCAGGCTTATGACGCTTTTTCATAATTGAACTACACTTCTTGAAACGTTCAGCTTAGCGATATACTGTAGGATGGCAGCAAGCCAAGCTCTTGATCAATGGTCACTGCGGCGGGGTCAATCAATGGCAGCAAATCGCGCCGTTATTTTAATAATCATCTGGTCGCTCATTTCCTTGTTAGCGACCGGTGTGATTCTCTATTACGATGCCAAATCCAACACGAGCGATAACCAGCTGAACGTAGGCCGGGAGTTGGCGCGATCTCGATCCGTTATCGAGCAATCCGTAAATCGGTACTTCACTTTGCTCAAAGCCCTAGAGGCCTTTGTGCACGCAAATAAAGACCTTTATGCCAATAATGTGGATGCTGAATTCTCCGATCGTTTTGATCGGTTCGCCACGTCGTTGGAGCAGAACAATAACAGTATCATTAGCTTGCAGCTTGCTCCGAATGGTGTCGTGACGTACGTCTCTCAAAAGGCTAAAAATTTAAAAGCGGTTGGGCATGATTTACTGAAAGACGACCATCGAAGAGATCAGGTTATTCAAACCATCATTAACAAGGCAACGGTGGTTGCAGGGCCGCTGACTTTACTTCAGGGCGGTAACGCCATTATTGCAAGAAAGGCGATTTTTACTGATCCGGGCGTGTATCGTTCACAATCGATGTTTGATCTTAATCGTGCATTGCCCAATGCTGCATGGCCAGCCAAAATTCCTGGTGACTTTTGGGGCTTTGCAACGATGCTGATCGACACCGAGCGTCTCTTTAAAGAGTTTGAGCTAGACAAACTGCCAAAGGAGTACGGGTTTGCGTTAAAAGGCCGACATGGCCTGGGGGAGGAGGGCGAAGTGTTTTGGGGAGACCACTCTATTTTTGATGCCCCTGAGGATACCACCGAGATTATGCTGCCGGGCGGAAGTTGGGTGATGGGGGTGAAGCACGTCGCGCCATCGAATTATATGAGTCTGTTGTTGATCACCCTCACAGGACTTGTGGTATCGGGGTTCGGTGCTTACGTAATCCATTCTCGTTATAAGAAGCTGGAAGCAGAATCTGACGCGAAAACGCACAGTCGGTTTTTAGCGACCATGAGCCACGAAATAAGAACGCCGATGAATGGCATTATTGGTGTGGCAGAAGTTCTCGGTCGATCCGATTTGTCAGATTCACAGCAGCGTCAGCTTGATAAGATCCTCGATAGCTCAAAAATTTTGCTCAGACTCGTGAATGACGTTCTGGATTTCTCCAAGATTGATGCTGGTAATCTGAAGCTTGAGCAAAACGTGTTTGACCCCCGCAAAACAATAGAATCAGTTCTCCATTCTTTTGATCTGCAAGCGAACGAAAAGAACGTTTCCATAAACCTCAACATCGCTTCTGACTTTCCGGATTGTTTTCAAGGTGATGAGGTCAGAATAAAGCAAGTTTTGGTTAATATTCTATCGAATGCCATCAAGTTTACCGAGAGGGGAACGATCACGATATCGGCGGAACTGAAAGACTACCTAGGTGATCAATATCTGAGTTTCAGGGTGAAAGATACGGGTATAGGGATGTCTGAACAGGAGCTGAAACGAATCTTCAATCCCTTTACTCAGGCCGACCAGTCAATCACAAGAAAGTATGGCGGAACCGGTTTAGGTCTTGTGATTTGCGAGAAGATTGTACACTTGATGGGAGGGAATATTTCCGTTAAAAGCAAACAGGGCAAAGGATCTAGTTTCCGTATCTTGATCCCCTACCAAGAGGTGACGGCAGAAGCACTTGAAGTGGTCCCAGATCAATCATTGGAACACGCTCCGGAAGTGCGTGATAGACAAGATTTGAAGTTACTTGTTGTGGATGATCAACTAATCAATCTTGAGGTTGCAGCAATGATCTTGAATGAGCTGGGCTATGAATGTCAGCGTGCAACAAGCGGGCGTCAGGCGTTGGAGATGATTGAGCAGGAACGGTTTGATATTGTCTATATGGATAGGCAGATGCCAGAGATGGACGGTCTAGAAGCGACACGCAAGATTCGAGCATTTACGCAATCAGACACAGCTCCTTGGGTAGTTGCGCTAACGGCGAGTGCAAGGGAAGAAGAAAAAGAAGAATATCTAGCAGCCGGTGCAAATGCTTTTTTAAGCAAGCCGGTTGATATGCAAAGCTTCAGCTCCTCTATTGAATCCTTCTTAAAGTTCACTTCGTCGTCCTAGCTTTCAGGCGATCTTCAATTCACGCATTCAATTTACTCATTTTTTCTCGTGTTTAGCGCAGCATAAAATGAAGTCACAGTAGGCGTTCGCGTGATGCTTTGCCGATCAAGCGCTGTTGTTTAGGTGTTGTTTAGGTGTTGTTTGAATGTGGTTTGAAGCTGTCTTCTATTTTGTAAGTCGCAGCCTAAACGTTTGTGTAATGACGCTGTATCAAAGACCGGAACATCGCTGCCGTGTTCCACGTTGAATGTCCTGAATTAGTGGCCCGAACAGGGTGTTGAGCGGCGCAAAGCACGTGAATATTCTTCATTTAGAAAAGAACGGCTCGAAACATGCTTATGTTTCCTTTAAGCATCGAATGATCAATATGCGCGGTGCGGAAGCAGGCTGAATCGAAGTTGGAGGTGTGTCATGAGTATCTGCAAACACCTGAAAGGATTTGAACGAGAAAAGCCGAACGATAGGTTTCTAAACAATGAATGTGTCGCAAACCTCAATGAAGGGTTGACGCTGTTAAACCGCAAACGATCAAATTGGGCGGTATTGTTACGCGATGCGAGTGCGCCGGGTAAGTACCGCTACCAGTTGTTTGATGAAACTGGGTTTAAAGAACACTATACCTTTGAGACCCTTGAGCTCGCTTTCCTGGATGCGGTTGCAAAGGGATACTGGGAGCGGGATATGGGTGCGCTTGATCGATTGTTCAAATCTGAGGTTTGGGTGCACGGGGTATCATTTTTTGACTGATTGCTTCAGAAACATGCCTTCCTAGGCGCGCTCAGTCGTGCATACTTTCTTTGATGATAACCGAAACGCCGGCTGACGCAGTTGGATATTATGCGATAGCAAACCTTGACTGGAGATCGTGTCGATCAGACACGACGACTGAGCGCAGAAGAGCTTGTCCATTATAGCCTTTGGGAATCTGGAACGAATTTTAGACAGTTGTCCTTAGCACTACTAGACTCTAGTAATTGCCTAAGAAATCTATGGAGTTCCCTTACATGGACGAGCTGATTTTTGCAGAGGAGACGTCTCTCTCTGACAGCCCTTCTGATGAATCTTGCTGGAAGATACTCGTCGTCGATGATGAGCAAGATGTACATCAGTCCACCATCCTAGCGCTTGGGCGCGAAAGGTTATGTGGCCGTCCGCTTCAGTTTGATCACGCTTATTCTAGCGAAGAGGCAAAAAAGATTTTGTCTACTAAGTCGGATTACGCCGTTATTCTCTTAGACGTTGTGATGGAAAATGATCAGGCAGGTTTTGAGCTGGTTCGATACGTGCGCGAAGACTTGGCGATTAGGGACACACGTATCATTCTCCGTACAGGGCAACCTGGCTATGCGCCTGAGCTCGAGTCAATTGCCAAATATGAGATCAATGACTACAAGGCGAAATCTGAACTCACCCGCAATAAACTGTTTACAACATTAACCGCTGCTATCCGTTCATATTCCCAGATTCGTGCTTTACAACTGAGCAAAAAAGGGCTTGAAAGTATCATCAGGGCGTCGAAAGAGCTACTTTACTTGCGAGGATACAAAGAGTTCGCCGACGGCGTTATTACGCAACTCACGGAATTATTTAATCTACCTGCAGAAGGCTTGGTTTGCGTCAAAGGGTATCCCGGCGAGCACGAGTCGAACGATGAGCTACAGGTGATAGCGGGCGCAGGGAGGTTTAGGGAGTACATCCTCAAACCGGTCGCTGATATTGCCTTGCCTCACGTGGTGAAATTGATTAAAGAAACCGCGGTGAGCAAACACCATATCTTTAAAGATAACCTGAGCTGTTTGTATTTTCGTACGCCTGACCAAGTCGAAATGATTGTTTATTTGGCAGAGCAGTTGAATGAACGGCCCAATGACATGAGTTTATTGGAGCTGTTTTCAACCAATATCGTCGCCAGTATCGATAATGTGACCTTGCTTGAGCAGCGTCATGAGTATGCTTATCGTGACCAATTGTTAGGGGTGCCTAATCGCCTGTCTTTTCTTCAATCGATTGAGAGTCACTTGCAGAACCAAACCCCTGATCTACAGATTATCCTTATTGATATTGATCAGTTTGGCGCCATCAATGACACCATCGGAACAGAGAATGGGGATATTTTACTTCAACACGTGTCCGACCGGTTACAAGCGGCGCATCATGAGCAGCTAGTAGCTCGAGTATCGGGTGATACTTTCGGGATTCTAGGGCGAATGGATGAGCTATCCCACGACACAATTGCGGGTAGTTTCGAAGAGCCTTTTTATATTCAGGGCTCGGCGCACTCTCTTAGTGCAACGCAGGGACAGGTTAGGCTGGATGCTCAAAAAGCGGCAACCGAAGTATTGGCTCAGGCGAATACGGCGCTTAAACGCGCGAAGCAGACGTTGAGAGGCAGCTATCAATCTTTTCAGCAAGACATGCTTAAAGAAACCGAAAGTCACGTCAACTTGCTGCAAAACCTAAGAAAGGCGTTTGATCAGGAGCATCTGTTCATGGTCTATCAGCCGAAAATTGATTTATCGACAGGTGAACTCCGCGGTTTTGAGGCCTTAATGCGATGGAAAAACGCGCTAGGTGAATTTGTACCACCCATCGAGTTTATTCCGATTGCCGAGGTGTCTGGGCTCATTGTTCCCCTGGGAGAGTGGGCTTTGCGTCGCTCTTTGGTTCAAATTAAACAGATAAGAGAGATCTCTGGCCTAGATCTGACCGTTGCGGTTAACGTCTCCGTGGTTCAGTTTGCGCAACCCAAATTTATCAGCATGCTCAAAAACGCGATCGAATATGCTGGCGTAGACCCTAGCTGGCTCGAGTTGGAAGTCACGGAATCGTTTGCAATGCATGACTTTAATGCAGTTAAAGCGTTAATAGACAGCATCGCTTCTCTCGGTATCAAAGTGAGCATTGATGATTTTGGAACAGGGTTTTCGTCCTTGTCATACTTAGAAAAGTTGAATGTTCAAAGTTTGAAAATAGATAAGAGTTTCATTGACCGTATTACGGAGTCTGATTGTGACACGCGCATCCCGGAAACCATCATCCGGCTGGGTAATTCCCTAGGTCTGGATATTGTTGCTGAGGGCGTTGAAACGCTGTTTCAGGTTGAGTGGTTGAAGCGCAATCAATGTGATTTTGCACAAGGCTATTTTTTTGCAAAACCGCTTTTTTCTGATCAGATCCAACCTTGGATCGAACAATATTCAAGCGGTTTAAATCACGCATTTTAGCGTTAACTACCAAATTGGGATGAAACGATGTTGCACAGGAAACTGACCAAAATAATGGCCGTAGCCCTAATTTTTGCAGGCTGTCTTCATCTGTTCGGATGCGGGCAGAAAGAACCGGTTACGCTCGGGTTTGTCGGTGGCTTAACGGGTAAAGTTTCCGATTTGGGTGGGCCAGCGAGAAACGGTATGTTGTTCGCTGTAGAGGAGGCAAACAAAGCGGATGGGATCAACGGACAACCCATTCAAACACTCATTCGAGATGATCGCCAAGATCCAGAAACCGCCAAAAAAGTCGTTGCAGAGTTGCTCGCAAAAAATGTTGACGCAATTATTGGTCCTGTTACCAGTTCGATGGCCGTGCAAGTGGCGCCGATGGCAGAGCAAGCACAAACTGTGATGATGGGCGTGACCGTGACGACCAACGATTTGTCCAACAAAGACGATCACTTTTTCAGGGTATTGGCGGCGACAGCTGTTCATGCGGGAGAAGTCGCTGAGTTCTTGTTCAATGAAAGGAGCGTTCGCACCTTTTCCGCCATCTACGATTTAAACAATAAAGCCTACTCTCAAGGTTGGATTACCGATTTTGAACAGCGCATGACGGAACTGGGTGGCTCTGCTGTTACTATTTTGAGTTTTTCCTCCGGTAACCAAGAAGCTCTGATTCCAGTAGCCGAACAACTCGTCTCGGGCGACCCTGATATTGTGATCTTTGTGACCAATGCCGTGGACGCGGCGCTATTAGCGAAATTAATAAGATCGAAGTCTGATGACGTAATGTTGGGTACTTCGGAATGGGCGGGTACAGAACGGCTGATTGAGCTCGGAGGGCGCTTTGTTGAGGGTGCATTTGTACCTCAATACCTAGATCGCGAAAGTAAAGATCCGGATTACCAACGTTTTCGTGAGGGTTTTATCAAACGGTTTAATCATGAGCCTGGCTTTCCTGGTTTAACTGCCTATAACGCGACTCGCGTAATCATTGATCGCTTGAAGAATAAATCGGCTTCTCAAAGCCTGAAGGACGCATTACTTGCGCAAGGTACTTTTCCGGCCATCCAAGGAAGTGTGCAGTTTGATGAGTTTGGTGATGCGGAGAGCAAGACTTACGTGACACAGATTATAAACAGTCAGTTTGTCGTGCAAACAGATTAAACGAGGGTGTCGATAGAGATGTGGTCTCATTATGTTTCATCGTGAGCGAGATTTAAGCCGTGTCTAAACCAGCGAAAACGCGCTCACTTGCATCCGAGCTTTTGATACAGCTCGCCATTGTGGCTCTCGTTCCTCTCGGCGCCACCATGGCTTTTTTTACCTGGCAGCTCTTCCCCTATTTAACCAAGAATATCATTGATGAGCAGCAATCGATTGCGAGCTTGGTGACGCAGCAAGTGATTGAGCGTATTGCAACCGCAGAAGAACAGGCGGGTTTGCTGATCGGCTTGGCGGCTCAAGATATTGATAGGCGAGAGTTGGTTAAGGGCTTTCTCAGTCAAAAGAGTGATTTTGATTCTGTTTACTTTTTGGACGCAACGGGGTCGATTAAGAGTATTGCTATCAGAGATGCCATTGTTCTTGAAACAGAGCAGTTATACATGGATATGGACTTGTCGCATTCCAGTGTTTATCAGACAGAGGGGAAGACGTCAGGTTGGACTCAGGTTTTTTTATCGATTGTGACGGGGCGTCTTTCCATTGCTTATTTTGAAGAGGTGGGCGAGCAGCGTTTGATCGCCGAGCTGGCCATAGATCGCTTACCAAAACTCAGCAAGCGGCTGTCTGAGCAGGATATTCTCATGATGCTCGTGGATGCTGATCACCAGCTAATTGCGCATCCAGACTCTTCTCTTAGCCAACAACAATTCAACTTGGGGCATCTGGCCCTGTTTAACCGTCCCGACAGTCAGAAAGTCTACTCCACAGATTTCGAGTGGGATAACCAGAAATACTTCGGCACGCTGGTGACCATGGACGATTTGGGCTGGAGCGTCATTGTTTCTGAAGAAGAAAGCTCCATATGGGCGGGTTTGTATCAACAGTTGAGAAACTGGCTTATTTCTGTTGTGACGATTATCGTTTTGGTACTTTTGATTGCCTTAAAACGTTCTTCTTTGTTCTCTAGACGTTTTGCTGTTTTGTCGCAGCAGGCAAAGGACATTGCGCGAGGGAATTACCAGACGGAGGTTGTGCAAGAAAGGATTCGTGAGTTTAACGAACTCTCTGAAAATGTGGTTGAAATGTCGCAGGCCATATCCAACCGTGAGGACGCGCTTCAGACAAAGGAGCAGCAGTTAAGAGAAATAAATGAGATGCTTGAAGAGCGCGTTGAAGAACGCACCAAGCGGTTGATCGAGTCGAATCAAGAGTTAGAAAAGACCAACACCGCTTTAAATGACACGATGGATCAGCTGGTTCAGGCGGATAAATTGGCCTCATTAGGTAGTCTTGTTGCGGGTGTTGCCCATGAGTTAAATACGCCGATAGGCAATGCCACCATGGCTTCATCCACGCTTAAAGACTTTGCCGAACGTATTCAGCAGCAACTTGCGACTGGTTCTGTTACCAAAAGTGGCCTAAAAGAGTTCCTTAATGACGCAATCATGGCCGCAGGTATTACCTCCCGTAATCTTGAAAAGGCATCGGAACTAATCACCAGTTTTAAGCAAGTGGCAACCGATCAGAGTAGTTCGCAAAGGCGGACGTTTTCGCTGAATGAGCTGTTTCATGAGATTCTGCTGACCTTGCATCCACAAACCAAGAAAAAAGCGATCAAGATAGAGCTCGATGTTGCCTCAGAAATCTCGCTTGATAGCTATCCGGGTCCGTTAGGACAGGTTTTAAGTAATTTGATTATGAACGCGTTCATTCATGGGTTCGAAGACCGTATGCAAGGGCGCATTCGAATATCCGCGATGAAAGAAGAGGATAAAGTTCAAATTACCTTGGAGGATGACGGCAAAGGGATCCCGGAGACTGCGTTACCCAAAATATTTGATCCTTTTTACACTACCAGACTGGGCCAAGGCGGGAGTGGTCTCGGGCTGCATATCTGCCACAACATTGTTGTTGATACCTTGGCTGGGAAAATTCGCGCTGAGTCCGAGGTTGGTCAAGGAACGCGGTTTCTTCTAACCTTGGCAGCGTGTGCACCAAGGTTAGAAGAAGTTTAAGAGTAGCGCTAAGTTTAAGAGCAGCGCTTAGTCGTACTTAGTTTGGTCCGGTTGTGTCCCTTTGCTCAACGTATTTTGAAGACGATCGAACCGCTTTTCACGTAATCTGCGCGAAGTAAGGTGTTGCCGCTGGATAATCCCTCTACTAGCAGAAACTCATTGTTGTTATCTAAGCCGATGACGCGCAGCAAGGAGGGCTTGTCTGCGCTCCATGTTGCAAGGGCTGTGACATCCTGTGTGGTGTTGTCCTTGTTCGTTGCAATCGCTTGGCAACGATCCTGCTCGCCAATTTCAAGCTCAATGGGCCCGCCGAATTGTCCTCCTAAACAAAGAACGTCTATCTTGCGTATATTGTTGGAAGGGGGTTCCGGGTTCACTGTTATGGTGGGAGAATTGCCAAGAACGCCATCCTGACTTGCTGTAATTACTGCCGTGCCGTCACTCAAAGCGTCTGCTTCGCCTTTACGGTCAATCGCGTTGCTGATGGCAAGAACGGAGCTGTTAGATGATGTCCAAACGACACTTTCGCTCAGATCGTTGGTTGAGCCATCGTTGTAATTGCCCAGTGCAAAGAAAGGCTCTGTTTCGCCAACGATGAGTGTTGTTTTGAATGTTGTAACATCGATCGAAACCAAGCTAGCGGTTTCTACCGAAATAGTGACGGAGTCACTAATACCATCAATCGAAGCGCTTATGTTGCTCGAACCGACAGCGAGCGCAGTCACGCGCCCCGGCGTGCGATTAGTCGCTGCATTTTCGACGGTGGCTACGGTCGTATTGCTTGAGCGCCAAAGCACCTCGTTGGTAATGATTTGTCTGTGTCCGTCTGAATAGGTGCCCGTCGCCTCGCACAAGGTTTGGTTGCCTAGTTGAAGTACATCATCTACACATGTAACGTCTAGCGAAACAAGGCTCGGTTCAAACACCGAAAGAACGCCCGAACTAGATAAACCATCAAAGTTTGCAGAGATTTCGACTTGTCCTGCGCTAAGCGTGGTCACTAGTCCCTTAGAGCCACCCGCATTGCTGACGGTGGCAATTTGCGTATTTGAACTTACCCAACTTGCAGAAGATGTGACATCCTCAATATGGTCACTAAATAACGCGACAGCGCTGTACTCTTGCCGCGTGCCCGCTTGTAAATCCAAGTTACGGGGAATGACGGCTAAGGATTCGAGTGTGGTGGCTGTTACTCTGGCAAGTGCGTTGCCGGTTATCCCTTCGTATTTGCCGGATATCGTGGCATTGCCTGCGCTGACCGCATTTACTCGACCAAAGGGGCCCATAGCGACGATGTTGCTGTCGCTCGACTGCCAAAATGTTTGATCGCTTACATCGTAGCGCCGGCCGTCAGAGAAGATAGCCGTCGCAGTGTATTGCTGTGTCGTACCCACTTGCATGCTATGCAGAAGCGGACTGATTTCCAACTCGCTGACGACAGCGTTGGTTACGATCGCTTCGCCGGCGCTTTGCTTTCCGTCGTAGGAGGCAATGATACTCGTCGTACCCAGACTAACACCGTACACCAATCCGCTGGCGTCCACTCTCGCAATAGCGGGATCGGCAGAGCTCCAATTCACGCGTGTTGTTAAGTCGCTAAGGCTTCCATCGCTATAGATGCCGGTTGCCGAATATGGCAATGCCGTGCCTGCACTAATGCTTGCTGTGATTGGTGTGACTTGAATCGACTCTAGAGTTGCTTCGGTAATCGTGACGAGCGAGCTTGCTGTCAACCCGCCAAAGCGCGCGAAAATTTTCGCATCGCCGGGCGCCTGAGCTTCACCAGCCCCCGCATTGTTGCCGGTCGATTCAATAAACGCAGAATTTGGATTGCTTGATAGCCAAAAAGCATCACGCGTCACGTCTATCGCTGAGTCGTCGTCATAGTATGCAGTGGCGGTCAATGTGCCCGTCGTGCCTGCAGCCACAGAAATATTAGCCGGCTCGATTGAAAGTGAGACGATTTCTACGGCGTCCACAGTCAGCTGAGCAGTTTGCGCAATGGTGACCGATGCAAAAGTGGCAGAGGCCACAATTGAGGCTGTTCCTTTTTTGATACCAAACGCGCGGCCTTTGCTGTTTGTGTCATTGCTTACCGAGGCCACCGTGCCATCCGACGAACTCCAGGTAACCAGATCGGTGACGTCAATCGTGTCGCCAGTGCTCAGCAGCACCGTAGCGCGATATTCTTCGCTGGTTTGAACGTTGATCGTCGCCTGTTCAGGAGTGATGCTCATCGCATCGATCGTTGCGTTGAGTACGCCCAGCTCTGCATTCCCAACAACACCACTAAGGGTCGCGGTGATCGGTGCGAGACCTTGCGATATGGCGTCTGTCAGGCCCGGACTTGCGATATCTGCAACGGCTGTATTGCCGCTTGCCCAGCTGGCATCGGCTGTGACATCTTGAGTGCGCCCACTGGCATACTCGGCTAGGGCTTGAAATGGGCGCTGCATACCGACAAGCGCAACTTGTTCGGCAGGTAGTAACTGAATGCGCACGAGCGTCTCATCGACCACCGACAGCGAGGCATTTGCGCTCAAGTCGTCAAGCGTTGCGGCCAGAGAGCTATTGCCCGTTGCAACTCCTGATGCTCGTCCCGCGGTGCTTACGGTTGCGATGCTGGTGTCGCTGCTTGTCCAGCTCGCTTGGCTCGTTACCTCTTCTCGTGTTTGCGCAACCGGGTCGACGAGAAAAGCCTGAAATGGCTGAGAAG
>NZ_LWFU01000314.1:0-4205 GCF_001635135.1 Oleiphilus sp. HI0080 | reverse complement strand
TGTGGTTGGTGGCGATGGAAGCCTGTTGGGCGCCGCCCGTGAGCTTGCTAAGTCGAACGTTCCTCTATTGGGAGTGAATCGCGGGCGATTAGGCTTTTTGACAGATATTTCGCCAGAAGAAATTGAAGAGGGTGTGAACGAAGTTCTCGACGGCAATTATATCGAAGAGAAGCGTTTCTTGCTTGAGGTGCACGTTAAGCGAAACGGCGAGCCGGTCGGTTATGGGTCGGGTTTAAATGATATTGTTTTACATCCTGGTAAATCGACACGAATGATTGGTTTTGATCTGTTTGTCGAGGGGCAGTTTGTTTACAGTCAGCGATCTGATGGATTGATTGTGTGTACACCTACCGGATCGACGGCGTATGCGTTGTCAGCTGGCGGTCCCTTATTGCACCCAAAATTAGATGCGATTGCCTTGGTGCCAATGTTCCCGCATACCCTTAGCAGTCGTCCGATTGTTGTGGATGGGAAAAGCGAAATTAAGATCGTGATTGGCGAGGGTAATGAGATATACCCACAAGTCAGTTGTGACGGTCAGTACCATATTCCTGTTGCTCCCGGCGACTCAGTTAGCATTACCAAAAAGCCTTACAAGGTAAGATTGATTCATCCGACCACGCATAACTTTTACGAAACCTGTCGTGAGAAGCTAGGCTGGGCCCACAATCTGTTAACTAGTTAAGTGGTATAGCAATGACAGACAACTCGGTTCAAGGCTATGACCTAATTGGAGATGTGCATGGTTGCGCGCAAACCTTAGAAAAACTCCTTCGAAAATTGGGTTATGCGCATCGTGATGGTTGTTACCGGCATGACGAGCGTAAAGTGATTTTTGTTGGTGATATCGTTGATCGAGGGCCGCGTATTCGCGAAGCGTTGCATCTTGTGAAAGATATGGTGGACGCGGGTGAAGCCGAGATTGTTTTGGGTAATCACGAATACAATGCTATGTGTTATTGCACGCGTGGGCGCGACGAGGAAGACCATATTTTCCTTCGTGAGCACAACGCGCGAAACCATCGCCTGATTCGCGAAACGCTGGAAGAGTTTGAGGCACATCCAAAAGAGTGGCAGTGTTTTTTAGAGTGGTTTCACAGCATCCCTTTGTTTTTGGATAAGGGGCACTTTCGTGTTGTTCATGCCTGTTGGGACCATCACGCAATAGAGCATTTCAAATCCCTCAGTCCAGACCATTGCCTGACCATGGATATGCTGTACGCTTCCGCGAGAAGTGGCACCTTTTTGGAGAAAATGGTTGATCGTTTAACACGGGGTACCTCCCTAAAGCTGCCTGATGGTGAAACAATTATTAGTAAAGATGGCTACATTCGGAATGTGTTTCGCACCAAGTTTTGGAACGAAGAGCCAAAGATTTATTCTGACGTCGTCTTTCAGCCTGACCCCTTGCCTGACAAACTTATGAATAGACCTTTGTCGGACGCAGAGCTCGATCAGTTGATGTATTACAATCATACTGAAGTTCCGGTTTTTGTCGGCCATTACTGGATGTCGGGTTTGCCCGCACCGATTACCGATAATGTCGCCTGCCTAGATTACAGCGCCGTAAAATATGGCAAGCTGGTGGCTTATCGTATGGACGATGAGCGCACGCTGAAGCCGGAAAAATTTGTTTGGGTGGATGTCTCTCCGTCATGATCGAACTTGCACGCTTAGCGATTGACCAAGATCTTGGGCCATTTTCAACCTGGCTGAACCAGAATGGTGTTCAGCACCGCGTTGTCGAGTCCGATGGCGAGCAGGTATTGATTTTGGTTGATGACTCGATGGCAGAGCAGGTCAATGAAGCCTTGCAATCTTATCTCCAAAATCCAGAGTTGAAGGAGCGTTTACAGCAAGTAAATGCCTCAAAAAAAGTGAGTCGAAGCGTGAAGGTCGCTCCATATGACCGAGTCTCACCTGCACAGGCTCCGCTAGTTTTTATCATCATTGCTATATGTGTTGTGGTCGCATGGCTTACGGATTTAGGTGAGGGAGGCCCATACTTGCGCGCCTTATTGATCGTAAATCCTTTTGATGGATCGTTTAATATGTCGTCCATCGATGGGCGTTGGGCTGCCTTAATCGCCACGATAGGCGATGGTGAGTTCTGGCGATTGATTACGCCAGATTTCCTACATTTTAGTCTTTTGCATATCACCTTTAACCTGTTGATGTTTTGGGTCCTCGGCGGTCAAGTTGAGCGCAAAAAGGGCTGGCTTTCTCTTTTGACTTTGATTGTTGTCGTGTCCATTATTTCGAATGTTGCACAGTTGCTAGACGGGGGTTATCTGTTTGGAGGTTTGTCTGGCGTTGTTTATGGCCTTTTTGGTTTCTGTTGGGTATGGTCGCGTTATGATTCCAGCGTTTTTATGCCGGACCCCTTGTTCCGCTTTGCACTTGTCTGGCTAATTATTGGCTACACGCCATTGACCGAGTGGGCTGGACTAGGTCGTATGGCGAACTCGGCGCACCTGTATGGTTTGCTAGGTGGGCTAATTTGGGCGTGGTTACTCGTTGGCTTGCGCTCAAAAGCGGATCACAAATTACGATAGGAAGTTGAGGTTGGCAATGAATTTTGAAGATGCGGCGAAGCAAATTGATCCTGAGATATACGAGCGTTTTAAGCAAGCTTTAGAGCTGGGTAAGTGGCCTGATGGCCGAGCTCTGACTCGTGATCAAAAGGAATTGTGTTTGCAGGCGGTTATTGTCTATGAAAATGCGCACGATGTTCCTGAGAAAGAGCGTGTTGGGTATATCGATAATGCAAAGAAAAAGCGTGGTGATGATCCTTCTGACGAAATGCCCGTTCGTGTGTTGCACTGATTGCAACTGCTGCTTTCTGCGTTATTGATTTCTCAAAAGAGCTGTCGCTCACTACTATTTTAGATATTGAGGTTTACTTGGAATTACTTGCTCGCGGCCGTCTTCAGAAAATGCCGGTCGTCCACCAAACCCCCGTTGCTTATACCCTTAAGGTTGGAGATGCCGCGCTTGATGCAAACACTCTGCTGGGGAAGCCCATCAAGCTTGTGTTCGAAAATGAGATCCGCTGCTCTAACTGTCAGCGATTAACCAAGAAAAGTTTTAATCAGGGCTATTGCTATCCATGCTTCCAAAAACTGGCGAGCTGCGACAAGTGTATTATGAGCCCAGAACTTTGCCATTATGATCAAGGGACGTGTAGAGAACCGTCTTGGGGCGACGCCCATTGTATGCAGCCTCATGTTGTTTACCTCGCAAATTCTACCGGCTTGAAAGTGGGGATCACCCGGGGCACACAAGTTCCAACCCGCTGGATTGATCAGGGAGCGATTCAAGCGCTTCCTATCGCGTCGGTCTCTACACGCAAACTTTCCGGCATGCTTGAGAACAAACTACGCGAGTGGGTTGCAGATAGAACGAATTGGCGGAAGATGCTCAAGCATGAAGTTGAGGAAATAGATTTATTGGCTGAGCGCGACAAGTTATTCGGCGAGATCAATAGCTATTTGTCGGAGCTTAAGAGCCAGTTCCCAGATGAGCAGATTGAATGGCTTGTGTCAGGGGAATTGTTCAACTTTTCTTATCCTCATCTCGCTTGGCCCGAAAAAGCGAAAACCTACAACTTGGATAAAACACCAGAAATCGAAGACACCTTAATGGCGATTAAGGGTCAATATCTTATTTTTGAACAAGCCTGCCTTAATATTCGAAAATATGGGGCTTACGAAGTTTCGCTTTATGCCTAAAAAAAGTCATAGAGCGTTTGTCTAAACAGGAACTTATTATGAAAGACGCAGCTGCGACAGTTACTTATCTAAAAGACTATCAGGTTCCAGCTTTTTGTATTGAGAGCGTTCATCTTACATTCCGTCTATATGAAGATGGCGCAGAAGTGACAAATGTCATGCGAGTGTTGCGCAAAGATAAGAAAGACCAAAGCGCTTTGCGTCTTGATGGCGAAGAGCTGCAACTTAGGTCTATTAAATTAGATGGCTCGTCTTTAGATGAAAGCTCGTATACCTTGAACGAATCCGAGCTTGTAATCGATGGATTACGCTCTGATCACACTCTAGAGGTCGTGACCTGGATTAAGCCTCAAGATAACAAACGTTTAGAAGGGCTTTACAAGTCGTCGACGATGTTTTGCACGCAATGTGAAGCCGAAGGATTTCGTCGTATCACCTATTACCTTGACCGCCCCGATGTACTGTCGATTTTTA
>NZ_LWFU01000313.1:0-7245 GCF_001635135.1 Oleiphilus sp. HI0080 | reverse complement strand
AGAATCGCGACGAGAGCGACTAAAATATAGAGGCTGGATGATATCAGTAATGCCAAAATGATCGCCTTGGGCATGTTTCTTTCGGGCTCTTTGACCTCCTCAACAATGTTGACCATGTCTTCAAACCCAACGAAGGCGTAAAACGCGAGGAATGCGCCAGCGAGAACAAGCGCAAGTTCGTCTAGGGATGTTGGAACAAAGAGCGCTTCAATGGAGAGGTTGGTCGCATCTATCTGTCCGCCGCCAACGAACACGACGAGTATGAGGCCGCCGATTTCAATTAAGGTGACGATCGTCGCTGCCCACAGTGATTCTGCAATACCCCAAAGTGCAAGCCCCGTCATGAACACCACAACACAGATGACCGCAATCGCCGCCGGCACTTCGATGAAGGTCTGCAGATAACCTACGAATCCATTGGCGAGTGTCGCACAGGAAACGACGCCAGTGAGCACGACGAGTAAACCGACGAACCTCGTTAGGTTTGGTGTGCCAAATGCCTGATCGACGTAATAGGCTTCCCCTGAACTCCTTGGGAGCATCACGACTAGCTGACAGTAGCTTAGTGCAGTAATACCGGCAACAACCGCAGCAACCAGAAAAGCAAGCGGGGCAAGGAATCCAGAGGCGGCGGCGATTTTGCCGACGAGAACATAAATGCCCGCGCCGAGTATCGTGCCCAAACCATAAAAGAGTAAAAGTGGAAGCGATATTCGACGGGCTAGTGCGTTGTTATGCTGCATACGATTGTGGTCCATGCTTTGGTCGTTGTGGTTATGAATGCTGCCTAATCTTCGCCCCATAGGAACTTGATCGCCTCAGCCTCTTGCTCAAGTGGAAAGCATTTAATATCCATAGACCGGAAGATCTTATCTTCGATTGTGACAATGGGTTTTATCCACTTGCTATCGGTAACGACGGCAACCCGCTTGATGTTTGAAAAGCCGACCTCTCGCAGATATTTGAACTCTTCTATTAAGGCGGTTAGGGACACGCCATCAAAGGACTCGATGCGCTCAAGAATCACAATATGTTCGTTTTGTTTTGATTTCTCTCTTGCAACATTCAGAATAAAATCCATGTTGTCTTCGGTGATTTTTCCAGAAACTGAAAAAGCCACTGCGTATTCAATGCCAATTTCTAAGAGCTTTATCATGACGTTGATCTCCTCGTTGTGTGAGTGAGTTGAGTTCTTATCGCGTACTTTAACTGTTTTGATTCGGAGAGAGATGAGCTGAATCAAGCCACCGAGTAATAGCTAGCGCACGTAAGGACAGGCGATTAGATTAGGGCACGCTGGGTGTTTTCAGAAAGAAATTGCGGCGTTGTCGGGTGTTTGAGTAAGATGGAGATATGCACTCTCTCGCTCATTTTTATCGGCATCGTCCACCCACCATGCTTAAAATGGGCTTGCAGCCTATTAACGATGATGAATGGATCGAACCTTTCTCTCTCGCGACTCTAGAGCAGCTTATCCAACACAAGCAAAGCGAGCTAGAGGCGGGTAGCGGGGCTCTTTTTGCTCACGCGAAAGCCGCCGATACTGTGTATGAATTAGAGCACGTTTTGTTCCGATACCTTGCGGGCAATCCATCTGCCTATCCTGCTGGTGGCGGCAAAAGAGCATTGAAGGGGCAAGCTTCTCGATCCGTTGAACGTGTCTTAGCAAATATCACTTTCTGGTTGCCTGACGACATATGCATTCTTCAGCCGCAATCCGATCTTGGGCAGGAAGGGGGCGATTACGTTTTAACGGCAGCCAGTGTTTTGAGTCCAAGCCATTGGCGCCCTGCAGAAAAATTTCTCAAACCGCTTGCTGCAATTCATGAGCCGATACCGGGGTTTGATCTAACGCTGACCCCGAAGATTACGCGCTTTTTCAATCACTTAAAGGTGGGTAAGGCCGTTGTTCGATATAACTGGGGAATACAACCAGGCGACGCATTGAACTGGCAGACAGAGAACGAGCCCAACTTACTAGAAGAAGCGACAATACACTATCGTAGTGAGAGACAAACCCTGATGCGTCTGCCAAATACAGGTGCGGTGGTATTCTTTATTCGTATTGATCTATGCCCGCTTAGCGAGCTTGCAGAACGTTACCAAGACCCATTGGCTCTAGACAAACTAAAGGCCTTTGTTCGAGATATGCCGCCACAACAGAAAGCGTATAAAGGGATCGAACGATTTCCTTGGTTGTTCTCTTAAGCGATCAACGTCGCGCTCAGCCACCAATACGCAACGGGTGTTCTGTCGCGCTGGGCAGTGCAGCCGCAAGCAAACCCCATCCAAATACAATTAACAGCACTCCGCCTGCGATTTGCAGGTAAAGGCCTGTGTTGGCTAGAAATGTTGCAGAATCCGGCGAGGGTGATTCAATCAAACGTTCAAAAAAGCTGCGAGCAAAAACGGTTCCCGCGGCAATGAGCGCGATCGATATGCCCGTTCCGAAACCCATTGCGAACGTGGCGAGCACACCAAATTCATAAGCATCGACAAGGTAGGCGTAGGTGAGGACGATCAATGCACCGGAGCATGGGCGTAGCCCCATAGAAAATACGAGCGTGAGATTCTGAAGCCAACTAGTATCTTCTTTTACTTCAATCGTATGATTGCAGCCACAACTATCGGTATGCTGGTGCTCATGGTGCTCATGGTGCTCATGGTGCTCATGGTGCTCATGGTGCTCGTGCGAATGGCTGTGGGTGTGTGCTTGTTGCTCGTTGCGTAGGCTTATTATCAGCTTTCGTCCTGCCTTGAATAGGATGAAAATACCAAGAGAAATCACAAGGCCATAACCTACAAGTGTGAGCTGTTCGCCCATGCTATTTACTTCGGCGAAGCTGAATTGCAGCACTTGGCCTATCACGCTGACTAAGATAACCGCCACAAGTGCTTGCAGCATTGCAGCGGCAAAAGAAAGCGCCGCCCCTTTTTTGACTGTCGCCCCCTGAGTCCCAACGTAGGTCATGATCACGGCTTTACCGTGTCCTGGGCCAATTGCGTGAAATACGCCATAGAGAAAGCTAAGCGTTATCAGCGCGGTGCCGTATACAGCGGGTTCGCTAGCAACATTTGCCATGTGCTGTGAAAGTTTGCCGTGGAGTTCTTTTTGCTGGCTGGTGATATAGATCATCCAGTCAGTCCAATTTAAGGTTGCCCAGTAGATCAGGCCCACTAAACAGGCGCCACCAGTTGCCAATATAATGTTGAAGGGGCGCTTAAGTGATGTTTCTAGAGACATGTAACATATACTCGCTCTGCAAATTTGTTACCTAAGCCATCCGTGTTTCGTTGGGATTTGTCCAAGCTATCTGCATAAGCGATGGTTTCGGCGAGCGCTGTCGGTATAAAAAGCTCTTTGCCGCATTCCGCGTTACCTGAGTTTGTGATCGAGATGTCACCCACAGATTTATGATTCATCGCGATGTAATAGGTTGGGTCGAACACCGACCACGTGACTTTTTTATCAACGATATCCAGTGGTTGCTGAAACTTAAGCTCCAGATCGAGTGTCATCACGCTAATAGGTGGGTGGCTTTCCACGGTTAGGTTGGCGTGCTCTGCTATGGGAATGTCGATGCGATTGCCATCAATTATAAGATTCGAAAAATAATCGTAGCCGCTGAGGTTTTCGCTCATTTGCTCCGCCATGAGGACAAGGCCTATTTGCTCGCTCTCGTGTGTGTTTTTTACATGTGCAAGTGTAAGCATCGAATACACGCTATCGAACTCTCACGATTTTTTGATTTTAATCAATTGGTTCTGTTTGTTAAGAACAAAGTGGGTCGAGACACTTATCCAGTTATGCGGATGCGCAAAAAGATTTGAGCTTGGCGTTGCAAGCCCTAAACAAAGCAGTAATCCGAGAAGGTGGTTCTTGAACATGTAAGCGTCCGAGAAGATAAAGTCCTCTTTTGTGTATTTTGACGTATCAATAGACAGAAGCAAACGATTCATAACAAAACTATGAAACACTAAACATTTGTAAGCTGGATCTATTATGGGTGTAGTCTGCTATGATGTTGTTTTTTAGTATGTCGTGTCAGGTATAAATGTTTTATGGGTAGTAATAAGGACAGCAATCAAAGCAGTAAACCAAAGATTCTCTGGGTAAATGTACTCTTCTTTTTGATTACCGGTTTGTTTGCCGTGGTGGTCGTTCCTTGGTACGGAATCGTAGAGGGTTATGATTTATTTCAAGTCGTCGCGGCTCTTTTATGTATGGGTTATTGCGGTATGTCTATTACTGCCGGTTACCACCGCCTGTGGTCGCATCCGACATATAAAACCAAGAACTGGATCAAGGTGATTTATGCCTTGGGCGGCGCTTTTGCCATGCAAAATAGTGCCTTGCATTGGTCTTCTGATCATCGTGTCCATCATCGCTATGTTGATCAGAACGATAAAGATCCTTATTCGGCCAAGAGAGGTTTTTGGTACTCGCATATGGGATGGATGCTTCGAGATTATAGTGGAGATCGCTATAACGATTACTCTAATGCGCCAGATTTAAAGCGAGATCCGATCGTGATGTGGCAACATCGTCACTATTTAAAGTTGGCAATCGCGATGAACTTCGGTATTCCATTTCTGATTGGCGTTTGGCACGGCGACATTATCGGTACGATGCTCATTGTTGGTTTTCTCCGCTTAGTGCTTTCCCAGCAAGTCACTTTCTTTATTAACTCCCTTGCACACTACTGGGGTTCTCAACCTTACACGGATAAAAATAGTGCTAGAGATAACGGTATTATTGCCTATCTAACCTACGGTGAGGGCTATCATAACTACCACCACTGTTTTCAGGCGGATTACCGCAACGGCATTCGTTGGTATCAATACGATCCAACAAAATGGTTTATTTTTTCACTAAGTAAAATAGGTTTGGCGAGTAATCTAAAGCGTTGTGGTCAACACAAAGTGGAAAAAGCGCGCGCAGAAATGGCCTTAAAGCATGTTCAAGACAAGCTGCGCTTTCATGCTGACGCAGAAGAAATCAGACAAAAGCTTGAGGCACAGTTTAATGATTTTGTTGAGGCACTTAACCGTGCGACAGAAGCACGAAAAGAATGGTTAGATGCCAAGAAATGCAAGATGCGCGAAGCGTATGAGAAGTCTGAGGCGATGCACCGTTACAAAGAACTTAAACAAGCGATGCAAGCACAGCGTGATGAGTGGAGAATGCTCGTAGCACAATATGCTTAGCGCTTGATTTAGAAGAGCTTAAGAAAGGCTTGGGGTGAACCAATTGGTATCGCATCAGGCCTATTTTTTTGTCTTGCGATCGGTGTACTCGATCAAGATCGCAAGTTTTAAATAATATGAAGAACGATAAAAAGTAATAGGGAAACACAAAATGATGCATTTTACTCCGCGTTGGATAGCGGCCTTTATGTGTGCGATAACCGTTATTTGTCTCACAGCCTGCAGTTCTGATGATGCATCAGTGACTCAGGCCGAAAAGGCCGAAGGCGCGATGTTTGAGCGTGCCCATTCGCCAACTTTGGGGCCGGATACGGCGCCGGTGACCATTGTGGAGTTTTTTGATCCCGCCTGTGAAGCGTGCCGTGCTTTTTACCCCTATGTAAAAGAGATTTTGAAGCGCCACCCTGATGATGTGCGCCTTGTGATTCGCTATGCAGCATTCCATCAAGGATCGGAGACTGTCGTGCGTTTGCTCGAAGCGGCGCGACAACAGCAAGTATATCAAGCGGTTCTGGAGACCTTGTTACTACAACAGCAAGAGTGGGCGTCTCACCATAGTCCTAACATTGATCGTGCATGGGAGTTGGCTGAGCAGGCGGGCCTTAATGTGAGCAGTGCTAAAGCGATGCTTAATTCTGAGGAAATGGATCAGTTGATTGCTCAGGAGGGTGCGGATCTTCGGGCTTTTAAGATTAATCAAACACCCACGTTTTTTGTGAATGGCCAGCCACTAGAGCAGCATGGGCCGGATCATTTGTATCAATTAGTGATAGGCGAGCTGTCTAAAGCGCAATAAGCATAGCTGCGGCTGTGGCTTGTGCTCAGGGGCTAGTGGTCTACTCGCCCCCGCAAGCTTTTCGTTCTGCTGTGCTTGGTTTTCCTATCCATGCGTTTTTTCTGCGAGTTGCGTGATGGCTTGGTGGGGCGTCTTGCTTTTTGCACGTAGCCTGCTTTTTGAACCAATTCTTGAAGACGGTTAAGCGCCTCTTGACGATTCTTTTCCTGAGTTCGAAACTCTTGAGCTTTAAGAATTAAGACGCCGTCTTTGCTGATTCGGCTATCGTTCATTGCCAGGAGTTTTTGTTTATAGAAATCGGGCAAAGAAGAGTGTTGAATATCAAAACGCAAATGAATTGCAGACGAGACTTTATTGACGTTTTGCCCGCCCGCACCTTGAGCGCGAATCGCTGTGAGCTCAATTTCGTGGTCAGGAATGACCACGCAATTTGAAATGACTAAGGGCATTGTCGACGTGCTTTGGTTGAGTAAGTAGTAATGGCGCCGTCAAGCAGGTTCGCGCAACGAGTAGCCTTACTTGGCTTTCTTGCTTTTCTTCTTGACGGTTGTTTTCTCGCCTTTTTTGTCTTTCTTTTTCTTTTTCGAGCCCGCGGCTTTGCCGGAAGCTTTTAGCTTTTTAGGGCCTTTGTAGAAGCCTTCCAGTGCTTTAATTCTTCGGCGGTCAAAGCGCTGATTCAAGAAGCGCTCGATACTTGCCATCAAGTTAAATTCGGCGGCCTCGATCAAGGTGACTGCCAAGCCTTTACCTCCCGCTCGGCCCGTGCGACCGATGCGGTGTACATAGATTTCTCCACGCCGCGGCATCTGAAAGTTAATTACTAGATCCATGCCTTCGATATCAAGGCCTCGTGCTGCAATGTCGGTCGCGACTAAGACTTTAACCTCGTCACGCCTTAATTTGCTCATTACCAGATTACGTTGTTTCTGATCACGATCACCGTGAAGAATTCCGGCATTAATATTCTGTTGCTGCATCAGGCGATGAACCTGATCTGCCTGCTCCTTTGAGTTACAGAAGATCGCGCAATGCTTGTATTCTTCGTTCTCGATTAGCCATTGAATAAGCTTGAATTTATGTGCTTTGTCGTCGGCAAAAATAATCTGTTGGGTGATCGACTCATGCTTGTCTTGAGTGGCGTTGAGCTCAATGGTTGCCGGATCGTCGAGAAGCTCATCGGCGAGCCCTCTGAGTGCTTTGTTGGCAAGCGTCGCAGAAAACATGGATGTTTGCATGCGCGC
>NZ_LWFU01000312.1:0-14486 GCF_001635135.1 Oleiphilus sp. HI0080 | reverse complement strand
ATGGATGTATGGCTTTGCAGTGTGCTCAGCAATGTAGCGAATGCTTTCATCCCATGGGAGTTCTTGCTGCTCTATCAGGTTGCTGATGAGAAAAACAGCAGGTTTGATACCATGCTTTAAAAATGCAGGGACCATTTCGTTGACTTGGTCCGCATAACCATCGTCAATCGTCACTAGTAACGCGTTGGCAGGGAAGGGCGTTTGCGATGTTATATAGTGCTTAAATTCTTCTAGCGATAAAAAACGAAAGCCTTTTGTAAGAAACAGCGCTATAGAGTTTTCAAGCCAGGTTGTTTCAATCCCTGAGATTCCCATTGCTGGGTTTGCAATGCGGTGCAGCATTAATACGCGACAGTAGCTCTGTTGTGCTTCCATTTTTTCGTGGATTCCGACATTCTTTATGTTTGTTGCTATTCTAAGAATAGAGCGTTCGTTACTGAAAGCCATTATAAATTGTTTTTCCTTCCTTGCGGTTAGGGCTTTAAAGGATAAGAGCTTGTCTACTGTTTTAGTGTTAGATGCAAATCAGCGCAGTGCGCTTAGTGTAACTCGTTCTTTGGGCCGTGCCGGGGTTAAGGTGGTTTGTGCTGATGTTGGCAGCGATACTTTAGCTGGCGCTTCAAAGTTTTGCGCTTTTTCGGATAGCTATCCTGATCCTGCAAATGCCCAAGCATTCATTGATCGCATTAACGAGTTAATTGAGCGATATAGCGTTGAGGTTCTTTATCCCGTCACAGAGATAACGGTTTATACCCTTTTAGAGCATGTTGATAAGCTCAAACCTGTGACGTTGCCTTTCCCAACCTTAGATACTGTAAAAAGCCTTAGCGACAAAGGTTCTTTGGTCAAATTGTGCCAGAAGCTTGGTCTAAATGTCCCTGCTAGTGATTACTTCAACGACTTACAGGATTTTGAGCAAAACCAGAAAGAGTATTCATTCCCTGTTGTTCTCAAGCCTACGCTCTCACGTATTAAACCTGATGGCGTTAGTTCGCATGGCTCAGATGATTTCAATGGCTTGGGTAGTGATGGTTGGATCAATACATCTGTCACCTATGCGCACTCGAGAGAAGAACTCGTCTCTTTAGTAAGCTCAATGGTTTATTTTCGTGATTACCCTTTTATGATTCAGGAGTATATCGAAGGCTACGGTAGCGGTGTTTTTCTTCTGTATAACAAGGGTGAGTATGTTGCGCATTTCGCCCATAAACGGCTTCGTGAAAAGCCTCCATCTGGGGGGGTAAGTGTTTTGAGTGAGAGTGTTGAAGCGGACCCTGAGCAGCTATCTATTGCGAAGCAGTTGCTTGATGCGGCGAACTGGCATGGCGTTGCGATGGTCGAGTTTAAGGTTGATCAGCAAGGAAAGCCTTATGTAATCGAGGTGAACCCGAGGTTTTGGGGGTCGCTGCAATTGGCTGTGGATTCAGGTGTCGATTTCCCGGCAATGTTGCATAAGATTGAGATGGGGCAAGCCATTGAAAACTCTCATGGATATACGAAAGGGCAGAAGCTTCGTTGGTTGTTAGGTGATTTAGATCGGCTCTATATCGTGCTCAAGAGTAGAAATTATTCAGTTGGTGAAAAGCTAATCAATATAGTTGGGTTCTTAATACCTTGGTCGCGAAAAATGCGATATGAGGTTAACCGGAGCGGTGACTTGAAGCCTTTCTGGTATGAGTTGAAAAGTTATTTAAGAGCAGAATGAATGACAAATGGAGTTGAGTTTCAAGTGGGTATTTTTGCGCGATTAGCCTTACTAAAACCTTTTTTTCTTGCGATTGTAATGTTGATGGCCGTGGAGATAGCGCTTGAATTTAGACATTATAGATTAGGCTATAATACAGTTTTTTTCCCAAAACCAAGCGCCATGTCTGGCTCCAGCACGAGTTCAGAACAAATTGTTTCGGCCGAGTCATCTCAATATGGCCCAGTTGAGAATTTCCCTTTTCGGAGCCTAGTCACTAGAAATCTCGAACCATATCGCGGAAATGTTATATGGGTTGCGTCGGCATCACACGCAGAGCATGTTCGGTATGCCGCGAAAGATGTGTTTCCTAACAGAGTATGTGAATTTTCTGCCCTAGCTAACTGCTTTGTTCTAAACGGGAGTAAGGCGGGTTTTGGCATTGATGATGACATAGTGTTGCTAGAAGAATACTTTGTTAAATATGTGCCGGATTATGTGTTGCTTTATCAAATGAGTCAGGCAATTGAGTCATTTCAAGGCGTAATAACAACTAAAACGACAGATATAAAGTCGTCCAATAGTATTTTGGATTATTCATTTTTAAGAAAGACTTTTCAGGAATTCTCATTGTATCAACACTTAACCGATTACTTGGGTGGGAATATTAAACTTGAAGGTCAGTTAAAAGAAACTTTACCTAAAGAGTACGGTGTTGAGTTTGAAAAGCAATTGATTGATTTTATCACGAGGACCAGGAATAAAGGCGCAGAGCCATTACTCTCTACGTTTTCAGTAAGCCATAATTTAGACAATTTGAAATTAATGCCTAAGTCTCTAAAAACAAATTTTGTTAGGTATAACTCTTACCTTTCGCCTAAAGGCTGGGTAAATACGATTAATCAGTTTAATGATGTAGTGAGATTTGTATCTATCAAAGAAGGTGTGGGATTGATTGATGTTGCAGCTGAACTGAATGGTCACCCTGAGTATTTTGTAGACTTTGTTCATTTCAATAAGAAAGGTCATAAACATGTGGCTATGATCATAGCCAATTATTTTGATCAACGAGCTAAAAGAAATTAGTCATGATCTTTAATTCTGTAGAGTTTTTTGTTTTTGTTTCTGTATTTGTCCCTTTTTTTTACCTTGTATGCGATAAGGAAAGCTGGAGAGATTCCTTACTGCTTGCAGGTAGTTACCTGTTTTATATGTCTTGGTATTGGCAATACGCTAGCCTCATTTTGATATCTACAGTCGTGGATTTCTTAGTTGGCAAGCAGATGGATAAAGAAGGCGCAACTGCCAGACAGCGTAAAGGTTTATTGTTGATAAGCCTGACAGTTAACTTAGGAATACTAGCGTACTTCAAATATAACAATTTCTTCATTGATGTAAGTAAGCAGGGTTTGGCATTGCTCGGAATAGACATGCCGGAGTTATATCACCAGCTTCTGTTGCCTGTAGGTATTTCTTTCTACACGTTTCAAACGCTAAGTTACTCTATTGATTTATATCGGCGTAATATTTCTCATGAAAACTCATTCGTAAAGTTCGCCGTGTTCGTCTCTTTTTTTCCTCAGTTGGTCGCGGGACCGATTGTCAGAGCGAAAGATTTTCTTCCTCAGTTACATGCAAAACTAAGTCTTTCTAAAGAAAATGTGAACCTAGGGCTATGGCTTATTTTTCTTGGCTTGTTTAAGAAAATAGTGGTTGCTGACTTGCTGGCATACCTTGTTGTGGATGCTGTTTTTGCAAATCCAGAGAATTACTCTAGTTGGGATTTACTTGTAGGGCTTTATGCGTATGCATTTCAAATCTATTGTGACTTCTCGGGATATTCTGACATCGCTATTGGGATAGCTTTGATATTGGGTTTTCATTTGCCAATCAACTTTAATCGCCCTTATCTTGCTCAAACGCCTTCCGATTTTTGGAAGCGTTGGCATATATCCTTGTCAAGTTGGTTGAGGGATTACCTTTATATTTCCTTAGGTGGTAATCGCGGTGGTAGGTTCTTCACCGCTCGAAACCTTCTTTTAACTATGTTATTAGGTGGTTTATGGCATGGCGCTGCTTGGAACTTTGTTCTTTGGGGGGCTTTTCACGGGATGATTTTGGTGATGTCTCGGAATGTTCGTGTTGAGAAGGTGTTTGGCTTACGAATGGTATTCAAAGTGTTTTTTATGTTCCACTTTGTGCTGTTTAGCTGGCTACTATTTAGAGTGCCAGACATGGCTACGTTTATCAGTTATACAGGTGGCTTGGCTAACTTGACCTTAGGTTCTCAACTAAGTTCGCTGGTTTATGTGCTTATTGCGGCTATTGGGTTGGTGCATTTTACGCCAAGAAGCTGGCTCCATGAGAAGGTTTTTGGAGTATTTGAAAGGGGGCATTTTGTCTTTCAGGCGGGTTGTTTTTGCGCTTTATTTTTTGTTTTCATTGGTGCGAGTATTAATAGTGGGGCATTTATATATTTTCAATTCTAGTGTTGTAATCCCCTTCATGTCTAACCGCAACTAATCGTAGAAATTTATGCTGAGTTTAGTCTCTGTGTAAAACTGCTTTCAGTGAAATGCTATCCTTACTAACATCCTCATGCACTCCAACCCTTTTCAAGAGATGTGCTTGCGCAGTGTATGCTTCGTTTATCCCTGTTTGTGTGGTAACTGCAGCTGCATACCTTGATGCAACAAGATCTAGTGCATTTTGACTTGTGTCACCGTTGGGNTAGCAGAATAAAGTAGGTGTTGTTCCTATATTTTGCTTTATGTCGTCGGCACACCCTATGATTTCATTTTCTAAACGATCCGGGCTTGCTTGGTTATTTAGGCGGAGGTGGCTGCGAGTGTGGCCGCCGAATTGAACGCCAGCTTCTTGCATTTCTTTTACTTCCTCCCAGTTCAACATCTCGGTCTGATACTTAGCCTTATCTTTACTTGATGCTTTGCGTTTCGGAAGGGCGTCTAGGAATGACTTTATCTCATCGTCCGGCTTTTGTTTGGCGATTTGAATAAGATACGAAATATAGTCTCGATTTTGGTTGTTCAACTTAGTCGTATCTATCTCTTCGCCAAGCTCACTAAAGAACGCATCTAACTTAAGTTTGGTGGCATTGTTTTTTGTGTAATCATTAAGTTCAGCAGCTAAACGCTCGGGCCAAAACGTTGTGTCGGTGCCAATGTAGTCTGTTGCCAAGAATATACATGCGGGGGCTTGGTGTTTTTTCAGAAGAGGGAAGGCAAATTCGTAGTTGTCGGCCCATCCATCGTCAAAGGTAATAGCGCAATAGAGTTTGTTTTCCAATGCATCGGTTTTTGCGAGTTCGAGCCATTCTTCAATATGAACGAGCTGCGCTATCTTGCTGAGCTCACTCAGGTGCATGTCTAAAGTCTCTGGGGTGACATACATGCCTGGCTCTTCAGTAGCGAGCCTAGGGTCCTGTTTTGGTAGAACTCGGTGATACATCAATATAATTAGCTTGCCATCGTACTCACCCTTTTTAAGAGCAGCTTTGAATTGATGCGCTTTGATATGAGCGAGTAGATTTTTGATGATATTTTTGGAGAATTGGATCAGGCTCATATTAGTGTTTTTCCGGTGCTTTAGATGCGCAATCAAGGAATAAACTTCACGATACTAGGGCCAATGAGTTTGCTCAACCATATCGGAAGTCGCTTCCAACAGGCAATGAGTATCTTGAACTTCGGGTTTTCTGTGCTAGCTTTGCTTGTTCCCTGGAGTTGTCCGCTCGATGAGTCTTCCTCAGGCTCATAACCATACCAGTAATGCTGAATCGGTTGTGCGCCCCACTGCTTTTTAAACTTGTAGGTGGTTGCATCAATGCTTGAACGGCCGAAATCGAAAACTGCACATTTTTGCTCGCAGCTTAGTTTTAGTACTTCCCAATACAGCACCATATTAAGCCCAAAACGGTTGTAATCTCGAATGGTTGAGGCCCAGGGGATCTCCATTCGATCGCCTGTTTTGATGAGAAAAGCCGCCGATGCTGGTTTGCCTTGATGATAGATAAGTACCAGCCATGCTTGATTCGCGAGTGTTTTTAGTAGTTCTGAAAACAGGCGTTTGCTATAAACAGGCGTTCCTAAGTCACGCATGTTGCGTGCGAATACGGTGTAGTAATCATCAATGAGCTCTAGCCCACCGACTTTTGCACTGACGGCATCGGTGTAGCCCTTGCGTATTTGTGAGCGAAGCTTTGCTTTGAAGCTAGATAGCAAGGTGTCGCTATTGTTGTCCGAGGGTAACGGCAGCCACATGCTGGCCTTGTCTTTAGAGCAGTTCCAGCTATCTGGAATGGGGCGCTCATATAGGCCGCGAACCTCTAGCCTCTTGATGCCCTCTTGTTTGGCTGCTTGTTCTATAAACTCAAAAATGGATGCCTCAACCTTCTCGTTATTACAAAGTGGGCCGCCATAGTTCACAAAGGCGATGCTGGTCCACAAATGTCCAAAGAGTCTGCTCTTCTGCTCAACGATCGGCAGCACGCCTATGATTTGACCACTCTGTTTTTCTGTTGCTGTGAGCAGCTTAATTTTATGGCCGAATATACGTGAGATGGCTTCTAGAAAGCGCCATTCGTAGTAGATATTGCCGCTTGGGTGTGCAGCAATGTAGGTATCCCAGTGCTGTTTTAATGTGGCGGAGCTGTCATTGTTACTAATACTGTCATTGTTACTCTCACTAACACCGTCACGGCCTATATCAGCAAGGTCAACAAGGCTTAGAGCGAGTGAGTCTGAGTTGCTTAAAAAAGGGGTGTTTGTGTAGGGTGCTGGAGCTTCAAGCTGTTTGATTTGTTTTTGGGCAGTGGTTTGTTCTGATGTCTTTTCGGATACGGTTTCGGCGATCTGTTTTTTTAAGGGCTCTATTTTGTCTTGGTGGAGGGATTTTTTAGCCGCAATGAGCTCGCTTACATCCTCTCCAGAGCGTTTCGCTTGGCCAATAAGCTTTGAGAGCCGCTTAGCTTCTTCTTCAAGTTTGGCTAGCGCTTCGTTTAGTTCGCTTGGCTCGTTCGTCTCGTTTAGGTTTGTATCGATTCTAGCGTTAGACATTTCTTACGTGCTCAAGCTACGGTAATCAAACAGTTGCATTGCACTTTTTACAGGTGCGTCGCCGGAGGCGGGTGCGTTGCTTATGTATGTATCTATGACCGCTTGTACCGTCGTAAATTCAAAGTCTTTGATGAGTGTTTCGAGCCTAGGCATGCATCGCTTAAGGTTAGTGTAATGTCTAAAACGGCTAAGAGCCGATGCGCCCGGTATGCGTGGTTGGTTTGGGTCTACTTCCCAGGGGTGGAGGTAAAAAATAAAAGGTTGATCGATTTCTTCACTAGCGCGTTTGAGCATTGATCGGGTAAACCAATACGGGTAGATTCGAAAGTAGCCGCCGCCTGCGACAGGTAAACGGCGGCCCATAAATTGTGCTGATGTGAGTGGGAACTCAGTAATGCTCTTTTCCGCGGTGGTGATCGCAGTATGAATATTCAGTGGTGCCCCAGGCATACCATAACGATCGTGGTGCACAGGAAAGATGCTTGAGTCGTAGGTAAAGCCAGCATCGATGAGTGTTTCTAATGCCCATAGTGATTGTTTTGTGATGGAGTAACTTGCTGCGCGATAACCGTATACGGCTTGACCGGTGATGTCTTCCAATAGCGCTTTCGATCTGAATGTTTCTTCCCGGAAAACCTCTGGTTTTTGGGAGTAAACCAGTTGGTGCGTCATTCCGTGGCATGCGATTTCATGTCCTCGTTTTTGAATCTCCCGCACGAGTTCCGGCTTGCGTTCTGCCACCCAGCCTAAGACGAAAAACGTGGCTTGAATTCCCTGCTTGTCAAATAGATCTAGTATCGCATGGGTATTCTGCTCAACGCGCATTGGCCATTTTTCCCACTCGTCATACTTGATGTTGGGCGCAAATGCCGCGACCTGAAAGTAGTCTTCGACATCCACGGTCATTGCGTGCTTCATGCTATTTCCTTTGGGCTTAAGTAGTTGTCCAGCGTGCTCTTGATCGCTTCAATGTCGTTGGCTGTTACATCGCTATGACAGGGTATAGTAAAGAGTCTGTCTGCGAAGTTGCATGCATTTTCTAGATGTATGCTAGAGAGCAATTCCGATTTTACTCGACTCGGTATGCCTTGAACATCGGGAATGCTCGATTGATAAAGCTTTGTTGCCCCAATACCATGCTCTACCAGTTTATCGACCAACTCATCTCGCATTGCCTTGTTATGAGCGAGTAATGGGAGGCGTAGCATACGTAATCCATCATTTTCTCTCAGTAGTGATGTGATACCTAGCAGCTTAAATGTTGGATTTAGCTGCCCGATAATTTTTTGAGCGGTATCGCGAGGCTTTGAATGAAAGCTCTCTATAGCGTGGGGTAGCATAGCTAGGCGCATTGCATCCATTGCCTTAATAGATTGAGGGGCGTGATAACGCGTTTCTCCGATCGAAAGGCCGGGTATTTTAAGTAGTAGCGGATAAAGCGATGGGCGGATGATGAGGTTGTACGCAATGATGCTTAGTTTTGTTCTTATCGTCGAAATCCTTGAGTCATCTGCCTGATCTGAAACGGCTTGAAACGCGATGTTTTTTTTGACTAAAAGCATGCCGCCGCCGAGAAGGCTAAGAGGCTTTCCTTTCCCGAAACTGAATATCACCGCATCCCCGAATAACCTGCCTTCGCCCTGTATATTGATTGGCGGGGATAAAAAACTCTGCGCGCGGTCTTCGATGATAAATAATCCGAGTTGTTTGCACTTAGTCACTAGTTCTTTTGATGCGCTAAGGCCTAGAAAGTTAACCAGAATAATGGCTGTGCAGCCTTCTTGCGCAGCGCGCTCAATTGAACTCTCGCTTGGGAAAGGAGAGTTAGGTGCAGTATCCATTAAGACTGGTTGGACTTTCGCTCCAACACAAGCCGAGATTAGATCTGGGCAGCCATAGCCTGCAAGCATGCATTTAGTGACTGCATCGCCTTTAAAGTGCGCTTTCATGACGGTGAGGGCGGTTTGCAATGCCATTGTACCCGAGCCATAAAATTCGCGTTCGTAGCCTTCATAAGCGCTTAGCTTAAGATTGCTAGAAACCTTTTTTTGGCTAGTTTCAATTGGTTCGCCAACAGGACGAACAAAGCGCAGTAGGTGCATTTTATCTTGCCGAAGGCTTCCAAGTGGTCATGCGCGTTCCGCTGAAAAACTTAATGGCGGCATGAGCAAGAGCAAAGTTTACCTGGTAAAAGAAGTATACAAGCTTGATGACGCCATTTTGTCGCAGCGCCGGCAGAAAGTGCGCTGAGATAAATGCGCTAGCCATTGCTAGTTGAATCGCAAAGCAAAGCTGATAAAACCAATACTCCAACAAGAATGCGTTGCTCATAAGTGCGAGCAGCATAAACCAAGGCACGGCCCATCTCATCACTTTATGGCTCCAAACTTGAAACGCAAACATGCCAAATTTCGATGGGTTGAGCACTTCTGTGTGTCGACTTAAGCCTGTCATGCCCCTAATGGCTGTTCGTAATTTTCGCTGATATTCCTTTGATTCGTCTTTTAGGTTTGGGTAATAACCCTCTACATCATGGCAAGAGATTGCGCGTTTTCCGGCTTTTGCAGCGTTCAATGCGGTGTTGAAGTCGCTAGGGGAATGTATGTCCCAGTCTGAACAGATTTCTTTACGTGCTGCAAAGAAGCTACCGCTCAAACCAACAAGCCCTCTGTAGGACGATTCTTTGCCACGTAGCCACATCTCATATTTTACATAGGCGCCTTCTCCGGCGACTTTGCCGTCGGCTGTAATAAAACGGTCCTCGCTTGAGATCGCGCCAACATTCTCATTTGCAAAATACGCCATTAGCTTATGTAGCACGTCGCCTTTTAGCTCTGTTGCTGTGTCGGAAAAAATAAGCACATCGTGATTTGCCGCTTTGATCGCGCAAAGTTGCGCGTATTCTTTACCTAGATGTTGGTCTGCACGAACTAGAGTGACGCCACGGTCTTGGTAAGATTTTACGATGTCATCGGTATCGTCGGTTGAGCAGTCAGAAGCAACAATGATCTCAAGCTCTAAACCGTTTTGATCAAGTGCGAGCGTGTTCTCTATTTTCTTGGCTATTTTCGCGCCTTCGTTGTGTGCAGTAATAATAAATGAAGCTCGGTTTGGTGTAGCGATGCTGTTATCGGCTCTAAGGCGTTCAGCATCCGGCGTTTTTGCTAAAAACTTTAGGGCGATTGGATAGATGAAATAGCTGTAAAGTGTTCCAAATACAGCGGTCCAGAATAAAAGTGTCATTTCGTGTTGCGCTCTCGTTTGCTTAAACCTAGATAGAATCTATGGGCTTAGTAAGGCTTGTAATTGCTCAGAAGTCTATCTAACTCTGAAAACTCGTTATCGCAGTTTGCTGAGCACTGCGCCGAAATGGCAACGAGCGCTTTAGGTGGTGCGTCGGCAAATACGCTCGTTAGCTGCGCGAGTTTCGCCTTTAATTCGTTGGTTGTTCTGGTATTTGAGATTCGATAGTACCAAATGACAGCCAGTTTTTGATGCAACTGGTTGGTTAGTGTGGCTTTTTGATAAAAGTTGTTTGCTGAGGTGTAGCTCGTCTTCCACGAGTCGCTTGCAAGCCGGTTATTATTGTTGACCAGTTCTGCTCCCTGATGCTCAGATCCATATCGAAGAATTTTGACGTTCAATTTGGTTCCAGAAAATGTATTTATGAGCTGAAAGTTGTTTTCGTTTTCCGCTCCAGTAAAGCCTGTTTGAAATATTGATGTCTGCGCTTCGGTAATCGCCCAGCTGCTTGGCGGAGCGGCGAGCTGCGTTTCGAAACTGGCTTTTGAGTAGCTTTGTGTTTGGTTGTACTGCGCCAAGCCCATTAGTAATGGAGCGATACTAATGGCGACGATCGACGTCACGAGGTAGCCGGGTCTAATTGTCTGGTTAGTATGGGCTGCTTTCTCAATTGGTAGGGTGTTTTGCTCTTCGGCCTCGACTTTAGCCTCGGTTTGCACGAGTGCGCGGCGCTCGATCCTTAAAAGTAACCAGACGCAAGGCATCATGGTAACCACATAGACTACCCAGCCAAACATCTCGTGGTCCGCTACCAGCGAGCTTTCCATGTTGCTTTGGTGTGCAATCACAATCAGAAGCACAACGCGAATCCAGTTGGCGATTAAGCTAAATCCAGCAGCAATAAAAAACATTGAAATGACAGTGCGTGTTGAGTTTGGACGTTGCTGAGAAAAGTACAAAACCAGTATTAGCGTAACGATGAAGTACCTGAGTCCAGAGCAGCCCCCGGCTATTTCTAGCGTGCCGTATGGCAGGTTGATTGTATTTCCGTTGATTAACGCGGGCATTTCTAGAGCTTCAACAATGTTTGTGGACACTAGTGTGGTTAGCTCTTGTAATAAAGGGTTTAGGTAATCCCAAACAGGTATAGCGAACAAAATGTAAAGCAGCGGAATAATGAAGTGTGCAGCGGCTTTTAAGCCACCGATGCTTGATACACCAAAGAAAAGAATCGGCACGAGCATAAGTTGCGTTCCGATCTGAATGTTCAGATAGGAGGCTAAGGTCAACACGAGTGCAGAGCCGAATAGCAAGATGTAATTGATGGCGTGGGGTTTGTGAATGGCAGCCGAGATGGCGTCTCGCTTTTGGTACGAGCTGTAAATGGCTAATGCTAAAGCGAGTAGGCCCATGGAGTAGGCGTAGTCCATTTTTAGCCACAGTTGAACGAGCGAACCCCAAGCCTCATGAAACAAAATGGCTTGGAAGAGAAAAAAGAGAGTTATAGAAACTAAAGGGCTGTATTGGCTACGCACGATTACTTCTTGTAATTGTTTAATTTATCTAAGCTATCCTTACTAGTTAAGCATACTATAAGACATTAAGAGCTTATCCAAATTTACTTCCGATTTACTTTTTATCGTGTTCAGGGTTACTAGTTTAAATGATCGACGGCGACGGACAGCAGTTAACTTTTCAGCGATTATCTGAGGCGCAGTTTGAGAAAATCAAGCCTGAGTGGGATGCCT
This sequence comes from Oleiphilus sp. HI0080, assembly GCF_001635135.1. Taxonomy (NCBI): domain Bacteria; kingdom Pseudomonadati; phylum Pseudomonadota; class Gammaproteobacteria; order Oceanospirillales; family Oleiphilaceae; genus Oleiphilus; species Oleiphilus sp. HI0080. Next base: position 2,736 of record NZ_LWFU01000312.1, on the reverse strand, counting down.
TGCACGCGGCGTCTAGTCAAGGCGTATTTACTTCTTGGTGTTGGATGTACGCCTGGTGGAGGACGTTTAAAGAGGACGATTTTGAGTTGTTTCTGGTAGCGTGCCGCTCAGGAGAGCGCCTGGTCGCGATTCTTCCCTTCTATATTGCCCATCGACCATTTCTTAAATTACTTTCTCTTCGAACCTTATATTTCTTGGGTTATAAAGGTAGTGGTGAGGCCGGATACCGGGCTGAGTATCTGGATTTTGTGTGTTCATCAAGAGATGCGCAAACGTTACGCGCGCCTTTGATGCAATATCTTCTCTCTGGTGCTGGTGCTGGTGCTGGTGCAGGCGTGGATGAAATTATACTAAGCGATGTTCCTGCCACGGAGCTCCATGGCTCTGTTTTGATTGCCTTAAAAAAGCAAGGCGCAGCATATATTCGAGAGACCGCGCGCGATCAAACCTACCGTATTGGCCTAGCAACGGGTTATGAGGCTTTCCTGAGTGGCTTGGGAAAAGGGACGCGAGCGAGAATTAAAGGTTCTGAGAAACGAATGGCAAGCGAAAGCACTTTTGCTGTCAATGGCTGCTTGCGCGAAGACCCAGAGGTTCTGTTGAAGCCTATCAAAGAGCTACATGCCTTACGGTGGAATAATCAGAAAAGCTTTGGTGCTTATAAAAAGTTCTTGGATGCCTTGCTTCGTTTTGATGACGAAAGAGATATCGAGCTTGGTGGGGTGCGGCTTGAATATAATGGAGAGGTGATGGCGGCGACTTTAAACGTTTCTTTCAGAGGAGTGGTCTACAACGTTATGTTGGGGTTTAAAGAGGTGCCCGTTAAGCGGGTGTCGCCCGGCTTGTTGGCCTTGAGTTTAGATATACAGAGCTGCTCTGTTCAGTCAGAGCTTGCGTGCTATGACTTACTAGCAGGAAGTGGTAAGCGGACTGACTATAAATCAAAAATNGCGTCCAAAGGGCCTGAGCTGGTGTCTCACCAGATATTGCTGCGTTGGTTGCCGCGCATGGTTTACAGCTTGTATGACTGGCTACAGAAAATAAAAAAGGGTGCTTAAGCACCCTTTTTGGATTCTGGAACATAGGCCGGAATGACATTGTGTCGTCATCCTGAACTTGGTTCAGGATCCAATCACTAGCTCTTATGCTTTACGACGACGCGCAGCACCAATACCTGCAAGGCCAAGGCCCATTAGCGCTAGAGTAGTCGGCTCTGGAATGGCTAGCGTATCAATGTAAAACTGATGATGCTCACCTTTTTGAGGATCGAGTCGCAAGCTAAACATGTCGGTGTAGAAAACATTGGTTGTGTCGTCTAGCAAAGCCCACGCACCGCCATCTACGCTCACATCAATCTCGTGATCTGAACCATGGATGTTGTGATTAGCATCTCGAAAAATTGAGCTGCTAAGGTCAACCTGAACAACTGATGAGAACGAGAAATTCAGGATCTCGCCAAAGGTCACGTTATCATCGCTGCCTGGATCACACTGATTATCGCCCTTGCCGTCAGTTTTGGTGCCTTCAGAGCAAACGCCTAGGCCTGCGTTACCTTGGTCAAGATAAGCCCAAGCTTCATCGCCAGAAACGTTTGTGCCTGTAACAGTTAAAGTGATCCCATCTACAGTCCAAACTAGCTCGTCAAATGCCGCTTCACCGACGGCGCCTGCGACAGCCGTGTTGTCCGCGTATGTGCCAGAGATTGCGCCGTAATCTGCGCCATCTGCGATTTGTTGGAAATCAAATAAAGTAGCGTTCGCCTGCGCCGAAACCGTTAGAGCGCCTGCAGCTACCATGCTGCTAATTAGTTTTTTCATTGTTTGCTCCTCAAAAGCATAATTTTTTATATCTGCTTAAGAAGTTGTAACCGGCTATCTGCTTTTCTCGTCCTGAGGGCAGACCCTTGGCTTTCCGTCCCAATCTCACAATTGGTTTGGCGTACTCCTTGTTCGATCAGTTGCCTGATATCGATATTTAATAGCAAAATTCGATCCACTAATGTGAAAGAGACTTTAGTTTCGATAGTTGGCGGACATGAATGTCTCTCGAAAAATGTAGAAGTGTAAAGTAAGTTGACGTTATTGGTGTCTGTGTCGCCTCATTGACTTTACACCTCAGCTCCGCGTTCGAAGTTTTTTAGAACTTAGGCATAAAGATTCGGCTAGGCTTACTTATAAGTGTAATATTACGATCAATAAAGTGTGCTAAAAACAGCCTTCGTCTTTGCTGAAGAGAAGTTGACTGCGTGTCTTGTTTAAGCGCGTCTGCATACGGAAGCATTACCAAAGAGTTTAGTTAAGGGTTAATAAGGGAATTCAATGAAAGTATCGATTTTTGGGACGGGTTATGTCGGCTTGGTAACCGGCGCATGTTTGGCTGATATGGGGCACGATGTGATTTGTGTTGACGTTGATGCGAGTAAAGTTGAAAAGCTGAATAACGGTGTCATTCCGATTTATGAGCCCGGCCTGGAAGCGATTGTTCAGAGTAACTTTGCGGCGGGGAATTTGCGTTTTACTTCGAATGCAGAAGAAGCCATTGCACATGCTAAGTTACAGTTTATTGCGGTAGGTACACCTCCGGACGAGGATGGCTCTGCAGATCTTCAGTACGTGCTCGCCGTTGCGGAAACAATCGCAACGCATATGGAAGATGAGAAAATTGTGATTGATAAGTCGACCGTGCCTGTCGGGACGGGTGACAAAGTGTATGCCAAAATTGCCAGTGTGCTGTCTG
>NZ_LWFU01000311.1:0-12086 GCF_001635135.1 Oleiphilus sp. HI0080 | reverse complement strand
GGTTGGATGTTTTTAGTAATTGTTCAAACTGCATTAGCAGGCGGTTTACGTGCTTGTCCATCGACGTGCTCCAAAAGCATATTCAACACCATAAGCATAGTGAAAGTATCGCGATAGTCGAGTAGCATGACGCTCTATTCTTTCTGACGACAATAATAACGAATCTGCATCACCTATGAGCACAGAGCCTTCATCGACTAAAACCAGTTCCGGTCTGTTTCGGTCATCCGCTATTGTTGGTCTGATGACGATGATTTCTCGGTTTCTTGGGTTGGCTAGAGATGTGGTGTTGGCAAATTTCTTTGGTGCAAGCGCTGGTGCCGATGCATTTTTTGTCGCTTTTAAAATTCCTAACTTCTTTAGGCGTTTGTTTGCAGAAGGCGCATTCTCTCAAGCGTTTATCCCGGTGCTTGCTGATTATAAAGAGAAAGACTCTGCTGAAGTGCGCACTTTGCTTGGTTCGGTGGCCGGAGTTTTGGGGTTGATACTGTTTGTGTTTACGCTGCTTGCCGTTCTTGGCGCGCCCTGGGTGACAGCCTTGTTTGCACCGGGCTTTCTCGATGAGCCGGGAAAATATCAGCTCGCAAGTAGCATGCTTCAAGTTACTTTTCCTTATTTGTTTTTGATTTCCTTAACGGCGTTCTCCGGTGCGGTGCTAAATAGCTATAACAATTTCGCGGTACCTGCATTTACACCTGTGTTACTGAACCTCTGTCTGATATCGGCTGCTTTATTCATGGCTCCGCTATTTACCCAACCGGTCATTGCGCTGGCTTGGGGAGTTCTTATTGCAGGTATCGTGCAGTTCTTTTTTCAGCTTCCATTTTTATTGAAGCTAGGGCTGCTGCCGCGCCCTCGGTTTGATTATCGTCATGAGGGCGTGCGTCGAATTGGCAAGCTGATGGTACCTGCAATGTTTGGCGTGTCAGTCAGTCAGATTAATCTTTTGCTCGATACTGTGCTTGCATCTCTTCTCCAAACCGGCAGCGTTTCCTGGCTGTATTATTCTGACCGTCTCGTGGAGTTACCGTTGGGTGTCTTTGGAATCGCCATCGCAACCGTCATTCTGCCAAGTCTATCTGCTAAGAAAGCGAGCGGCTCAGAACAAGCGTTTTCAGACACCATCGACTGGGCTTTGCGGATGGTATTAGTGATTGGTTTGCCCGCAGCGCTCGCGCTGATTGTGTTAGCGGAACCACTCATAACCGTTTTGTTTCATTATGGCGCCTTGCTCGATAATGATGTGCTGCAAGCAGCGAAGAGCTTACGTGCATACGCAGCCGGTTTGTTAGCGTTTATGTTTGTGAAAGTTTTAGCGCCAGGATTCTTTGCAAGACAAGACATGAAGACTCCGGTGAAAATCGGAATCTATGCGATGATTGCGAATATGGTGTTTAATCTGGTCTTGATTTGGCCTCTTCAGCACGCCGGCCTCGCGTTGGCCACAGCGCTTTCTTCATGGTGCAATGCTTTGTGTTTGCTCTGGTTGCTGCGCAAGAGCAATATCTATCGATCTAGTGAGGGCTGGATGCTTTTCTGGTTTAAGTTGGTCGTTGCGTGCTCGGTCATGCTGGGCTTGGTGTTTTGGTTGAACGAACCTACGCAGACCTGGTTTGCTTGGGGGCTGCTGCAACGTATTCAGCATTTGGCGTTAATGGTGGGGGCTGCGATCATGGCGTATTTTCTTATGTTGCTGTTGTTGGGCGTTAACCTAAAAGCATTACTACAAGACAAACACGGTTAGTCCATGTTTCGCGGTAATTTAAATGTACAGGTGAGCTAGAAATGAGTACAGAGCATATCGACGAGCTTGATGGCGAAATTAAAGCTTGGCGCACCAGTGAATTGCATCAGCTTGTGTCGAGAGTACTGCCGGAGCGCTGTATCTTGAGCGAGCAGGCTCAGCGTAAACCATACGAGTGCGACGGTTTGGCGGTTTATAGGGTTGAGCCTGGCTTGGTTGTGCTGCCTGAAAGCAAAGAGCAGGTTCAGGACTTAATGCGCTGCTGTGACCAGCACGGAATTGTTGTTGTTCCCCGAGGAGCAGGGACGGGCTTGTCTGGTGGGGCGCTGCCTATCGTTGGCGCGATTACCTTGTCTCTTTCCAAAATGAATCAGATCATTCGTATTGATGCCGATCAACAGTCTGCTTTGGTGCAGCCAGGAGTGCGTAATCTGGCGGTTAGTGAGGCGGCAGCCTCGCATGGGTTGTATTATGCGCCGGATCCCTCCTCGCAGATTGCCTGTAGTATCGGTGGTAATGTCGCAGAGAATGCCGGTGGTGTGCATTGTTTGAAATATGGCTTAACGGTAAACAATGTTCAATGGGTCGAGCTCGTATTGGCTGATGGTACAATTGAGCGCATTGGCAGTGATGCTTTTGATTCGCCAGGCATGGACTTGCTTTCCCTATTGCACGGATCCGAAGGCATGTTAGGTATCGTCACCGAGGTTTGTCTTAAGTTGATTCCCATTCCTCCTGTTACAAAAACCTTGTTGGTAAGTTTTGCTGAGGTTGAGTCAGCGGCGAATGCCGTTGCTAGCGTGATTGCTGCGGGGATCATTCCTGCAGGGCTAGAAATGATGGATAAACTTGCGATTCAGGCCGCCGAGGATTTTGCTTGTGCTGGCTATCCTAGAGAAGCCGAGGCGATCTTGATCGCCGAGCTTGATGGTCCTCTTGCTCAGGTTGAGCATGAGCTTGCTTTAATAAAGCATGTTTTTGAGGCCGCGGGTGCCACTGAGGTTCGCGTCGCGGATAACGAGGCCCAAAGAGCCTTGTTCTGGAAAGGGCGCAAGAGTGCGTTTCCCGCGGTCGGTCGTATTTCGCCGGATTACTACTGCATGGATGGCACGATCCCTAAGAAAAACCTGCCCGCCGTGCTCAAAGGTATTGCCGAGCTTTCCGAGAAATATGGTTTAGCGGTCGCGAATGTGTTTCACGCAGGTGATGGCAATATGCACCCGCTCATTCTATTTGATGCGAATAGTTCGGATGAGTTGCAGCGCGCTGAGGCGATGGGTGGAGATATTTTGGCGCTTTGCGTCAAACTAGGTGGTGCGATCACTGGCGAACACGGCGTTGGGAGAGAGAAGATTAACCAAATGTGTGTTCAGTTTGCCAGTGATGAACTGTCTCAGTTTCATGCTTTGAAGCAGGCTTTTGATCCCCATAAGCTCCTGAATCCTAACAAAAATATCCCGACTCTGGCTCGCTGTGCCGAGTTTGGGCATATGCATGTGCACAACGGTGAGTTGCCATTCCCAGATTTGGAGCGCTTTTGATGTCTTGGTCCATTGCTCGTGTAGAGCACTTTAATGAACAAGAGGCGCGAGCGGCACAATGTATTCGAGCAGCGTCAGAGAGCAAGCGTACATTGTCGATTGAAGGTGGTGGCACCAGAGCTTTTTTGGGACGTTCTGTTGCATCAGGTGATGTGTTGTCTTCACAGCCGTTTTCGGGGGTGATTAGTTACGAGCCAAGCGAGCTTGTATTGCGAGTTGGCGCTGGTACCAAGGTGAGTGATATTCAGGCAATGCTTGCAGAGAAAGACCAGTGCCTTGCGTTTGAGCCTCATGTTCTGAATGGCTGTGAGAAAGAGATGGGCGTTGGTTCAACGATTGGTGGTGCTATTGCGAGTGCTATGGCGGGTTCTGCTCGGCCTTGGCAGGGAGGGGTGAAAGATCACGTCCTCGGGCTTGGTCTGATCAATGGTAAAGGCGATATCTTGAAGTTTGGCGGGCAGGTGATGAAAAATGTCGCTGGCTATGATGTCTCGCGGGCGATGGTCGGCTCTTTGGGCTGTATGGGACTGATTACAGAGGTGTCGCTTAAAGTGCTCCCGACTCAGTCTCAGCAACGCTTTGTACAGATGCCATGTTCGTTAGAAGTTGCACTGGCCCTAGCTGCGAAACTTGATCGGAGTATGACAATGCGAACCGGCTTCGCTTGGTGCGACGATCTAGCCCATATTCGTTTTTCTGGCCCTGAGGATGCAGTTTCTGAGGTGCTCGATCATTTCGAGTTGCGTCGTTATGTCGAAGAGTCTGATGTATTTTGGGACTTGCTGTCTCAAATGAAGCACCCCATATTTGATGTTGCTGAACCTGGTAAACTTTGGCGCGTTGTTACGCCAAAGTACACGCGATTAACGGATGTGTTCCCAGCTGCGCCAATCTTAGTAAATTGGGCGGGTGGGGAATCCTTTATCCAGATTAGTGAAGACGACCTAAGCAAGAGCGCTGGGAATCTGCGTGATCTTGATGCACACGTGTACAGTCTCAATGTTGATCAATGTTATGTTTTAGGTGGGCTTTCGCCAACAATAGAAAGACTGCATGTTGCGCTGAAAAACGCGTTTGATCCGTATGGTGTTTTGAATGTTGGCCGTATGTCGGAGGCGTTTTAAGCATGCAGACGAATTTAATTCCGATCTATCAAGAGAGTGGCTTTGGTCAGCGTGCTGAAGAGATATTGCGAAGTTGCGTACACTGCGGCTTCTGTAATGCAACATGCCCAACTTATCAGGTTCTGGGTGATGAGCTAGATGGCCCAAGAGGGCGGATCTACCAAATTAAGCAAATGCTTGAGGGGGGCGAAGTCAATGAAGAAACCCGTACGCATTTAGATCGGTGTCTAACCTGTCGTGCCTGTGAAACCACATGTCCATCGGGTGTTCAATATCATGAGCTGATTGAAATCGGTAGGCAGGTGATTGATGAAAAGCTTCCGGCGCGAGCGGATCAATGGCAACGTAAGCTAGTTCATGCTTGGTTAATTAGGCCGTGGCTATTTGCCTTGTCATTGAAGTTGGGGCGGTTTTTTAGGCCGTTTCTTCCTCAAGTGTTTAAAGCAAAAGTGCCACCCAAAAATAAGGTAGAGCTGGCTTACCCCGCAGTGAAAACGTTTCATCAGCAAGCTGATAGCGGAACGATTTTATTGTTTAGTGCATGCGTTCAAAAAGCAGTGACTCCGCAAGTCGATGAGGCAACACGAGTTGTTTTTGAAGCACTTGGCTACCGGGTTCAGGAAATTACCGATGCAGGTTGTTGTGGCGCTTTGAGTCAGCATACGAGCGAGCAAGCCAAAGCGAAGGCATTGGCGAAGCGGAATATCGATGCCTGGAGTCAGTGGATCGACAACGAAAGTGCTTCTGCGATTGTTGCAAACGCATCCGGTTGTGGTGTGTTTGTTAAAGAGTACCCGGAGCTGTTTGCTAAATCAGACCCGTATTACGAGAAAGCGCTCTGGTTAGCTGAGCGCTGTAAAGACCCGGTTGAGTTAATCGATCAGAGCGCGCTGGCAAAGCTCCAGAGCCTGCTTGGGGATGATCAGGGCAGCAGATCGGATAAGGTGCTCGCCTACCATCCACCATGCACCCTACAGCATGGTATGAAACAGTCTGGGGCGGTGGAGAACGTGTTTAGCTCTTTGGGTGTTCAGTTGCGTTTGCCTCAAGATTCGCACCTTTGTTGTGGTTCTGCCGGCACCTATTCGCTGCTTCAGCCAGAGCTTTCCGACACGCTTCGGAGCAGAAAAATCGCTTCACTTGATGCGATTGAGCCGGAGCTTGTATTAAGCGCGAATATCGGCTGTCAGTCGCATTTGGCAGCAAAAACTAATGTTCCTGTTGTTCATTGGCTGCAATATCTGGCCCAAATGTTAACGAATACAACAAAGGTGTGAACTGGTTCTGAATTAGTTAGTACTGGCTTTATTTTGATCAGTTAACGCGATTTAATGTCGAGTAACAAACTGTTTCAATCAAAATCGCGAAATTTGGATTTCTGAGTAATACGTGATTTAGGAGGGGCCAATGAAACTTTTAACAATGTTGACCTGTTTTTTCTGCTTGGTTTTTTCAGTCGCCTCTGCATATGCGGATGACGATGAATTTAAACCGGCTTATCAAAATGTCGATAGTTACGACGTCGATGATTCAAACAAGTTCTTTGTTCGTTATCAGGGTCGAGATTACTATACTTCAGGTCGTGAAGACGGCTTTCGCGTGAACGAGAATAACGAAGAGTCTACCGATGAAACGGTGGGTATTTTGACCTTTCTGATAGCGCCTTTCTCAATTCTTTATATGAACCTGATCGGCTGGTGGGAATAAACCAGCCAGTTATCGGGTCAATATCCCAAAGTTTCGCTTAATTCTTGAGCGCTTCATTGAATATGTAAGCTTTGAACCAGTATAATCTGCGGCTATTTTTTGCAGTGATACAAGGCCAATGAAGCTTCTTCGTGGTTTACACAATCCACCAATTCCTGACGCAGGCTGTGTCGCCACCATCGGAAATTTTGATGGTGTGCATCTTGGTCATCAGGCGATTGTAGAGCGCGTGATCGCCAAAGCGCATGAGCTTGGCTTGCCTTCTCTCGTGATGGTGTTTGAGCCGCAGCCACAAGAGTATTTTCGTGGTGAGCAAGCGCCAGCTCGAATCATGAGATTTCGAGATAAGTTTGAGTGCCTTGCTAGCTTGAAGCTCGATTACCTATGTGTACTAAAGTTTGACGAGTATTTTCGAAGTTTGACCGCGAATGCATTTGTTGAACAGGTGCTGTGCGATCACATTAAAGTGACGCATCTCGTGATCGGCGATGACTTTCGCTTTGGTGGTGATCGCCAGGGTGATTTCAATCATTTGGTTCAATCAGGAGAAAAACTTGGTTTTGGCGTAGAGCGCACCGAGACCTTTTGCACGCAAGAAAGTTGTGAAAATGGTGAGCGAGTGAGCTCAACGCTAATACGAAAGGCATTGGCTGATGGAGAGTTGGGTGATGCGAAGGCCTGTATGGGACGCCCTTTTACTGTAAGCGGGCGGGTGATGTATGGGCGTCAGTTAGGGCGACAGCTCGGGTTTCCTACCGCGAATGTTGCTCTGAAGCGGAAACATAGTCCTGTTTCAGGTGTTTTTGCTGTTAAGGTTGATGTTCAGACAGGTCGCCATAAAGGCGCTTACTTTGGCGTTGCCAATGTGGGCAAGAAACCAAGCGTCGGGGACTTTGAAGCGAATCTTGAAGTTCACTTATTTGATTTTTCCGGCGACCTTTATGGGGCCAGAGTTCAAGTCGAACTGCAGAAAAAAATCCGTGAAGAGCAACGGTTTGAAAGCGTCGATGCGCTTGCCGAACAAATACAAAAAGATAATCTTGTTGCGAGAGAGTTTGCAGCACAACAACGACAGCCGTTAAGGCTAGTTTGAGATGAAGTGATAAAACTATGAGTGATTATAAGCACACCTTGAATTTGCCCGATACTGAGTTTCCGATGCGCGGTAACTTGGCACAACGCGAGCCAGCAATGCTGAAAGCTTGGCAAGAAGAGGGACTGTATTCAAAAATTCGCGAAGCGAGAAAGGGTGCTGAGAAGTTTATTCTGCATGATGGCCCTCCGTATGCGAACGGCAGTATTCACATTGGTCACTCCGTTAACAAAATTCTGAAGGACATTATCGTCAAATCGAAGACAATTAGTGGCTTTGACGCGCCATATGTTCCCGGTTGGGATTGTCACGGCCTTCCGATTGAGCACAACGTTGAAAAGAAAATCGGTAAAGCTGGCGTTAAAGTTGAGTTTTCTGCATTCCGAAAAGCCTGTCGCGAATATGCTGCAAAGCAAGTAGCAGGGCAGAAAGAAGACTTTATCCGCCTCGGCGTTTTTGGTGACTGGGAAAACCCTTATCTCACCATGGATTTCAAATTTGAAGCGGACATCATCCGTGCGCTGGGCAAAATTATTGAAAACGGCCACCTAGTCAAAGGCTTTAAGCCGGTTTATTGGAGTGTCGTTGGCGGTTCTGCGCTCGCTGAGGCTGAAGTGGAGTACCAAGATAAGCAAAGCACGGCCATTGATGCGCGTTATGATGTGGTTGATCGTGACGCTGTGCTGGGCAAGTTTGGCGTTCAAGATAATCAGCAAAATCTTGCCGTTGTTATCTGGACGACAACTGCATGGACTCTTCCTTCAAGCCAGGCCGTATCACTCAATCCTGATCTTGATTATTCCCTTGTTCAGGCCGATTTGGGGCTTGGTCAGGAAATGCTAATTCTCGCGCAAGCGCTTGTTGATAGCGCAATGGAACGCTATGGCATTGAGAATTATGAAGTGCTGGGCTCTGCGAAAGGAACCGAACTTGAAGGTCAATTACTGACTCACCCCTTCTACCGTGACAAGCAATTACCTGTATTAGTTGGCGATCATGTGACCACAGAGGCGGGTACTGGTGCTGTTCATACTGCACCTGATCATGGTGTGGATGACTTTAACGTCGGCAACAAATACGGCTTGAAGACACTTAACTACGTTGATGATAACGGTGTGTTCCGTGACAACGTACCGATGTTTGCGGGTCAGCATGTATACAAAGTGGATGCTCCGGTGCTTGAAGCACTTGAAGCGCAAGGCAAGCTGGTTTTAAAGAAAGTGTTTACGCACAGTTATCCGCATTGCTGGCGCACTAAAACGCCATTGATCTTCCGCGCAACACCTCAGTGGTTTGTGAGCATGAATGAGAATGGTCTCAAAGATGCTGCGATGGATGCAGTCAAAGGCGTTAAGTGGATTCCTGCATGGGGACAGCAACGAATAGAGGGCATGCTTGAACAGAGCCCCGATTGGTGTATTTCTCGTCAGCGCACATGGGGTGTGCCGATTGCTTTGTTCGTCCATAAAGAGACTCAAGAGTTGCATCCAAATACGTCCGAGCTGATAGAGCAGGTGGCGCAAAAAGTCGAAGGCAAAGGGATGGATGCCTGGTTTGATCTAGATGCGACCGAGCTGTTGGGTGACGATGCAGATAACTGGAGTAAGGTAACCGATACCTTGGACGTCTGGTTTGATTCTGGCGTTACGCACGCGGCAGTTCTTCGTCAGCGCGAGGAGCTTGGTCAATACCCTGCAGATTTATACTTGGAAGGTTCAGATCAGCATCGTGGCTGGTTCCAGTCATCGCTTAAAACGGGTATCGCAATTAATGGTGCTGCACCCTACAAGCAAGTATTGACGCATGGCTTCACTGTTGATGGTGAGGGCCGCAAGATGTCTAAGTCGATTGGTAACGTTGTTGCGCCACAAGAAGTGATGAACAAGCTTGGTGCTGACATACTGCGACTTTGGGTGGCGGCAACAGATTACAGCGGCGAGATGACTGTTTCTGACGAGATTCTCAAACGTACCGCAGATTCTTATCGCCGTATCCGAAACACCGCGCGTTTCTTGCTTAGTAATATCAATGGTTTTGATCCAAAAACAGATCTTGTTCCGAATAACGAGATGATTGCCTTAGATCGCTGGGCTGTTGATCAGGCATCTCAACTGCAAGGTGAACTCCAGTCTGCTTATGAGAATTACAACTTTTTGGAAGTATTTCAAAAGATGGTGCAGTTCTGTGTTGGTGAACTCGGTGGTTTTTATCTCGATATCATCAAGGATCGTCAGTACACAACGCAAGCCGAGAGCCTAGCTCGCCGTTCTTGTCAGACAGCGATGTACCACATTCTAGAAGCGATGACGCGTTGGATGGCGCCAATACTTAGCTTTACCGCAGACGAGATCTGGGCGTTCATGCCTCAGCCGGCGAAAGGAGAGCGAGAAGATAGCGTTTTCTTGGCAACATGGTATGACGATCTTGCCGTACTCAGTGATGATGAGACTCAGGGTCGTGAATTCTGGCAAGCCGTGATGACAGTAAAAGAGGCGGTCAATAAGCGGATTGAAGAGGAGCGGAACGCTGGCAATGTGAAGGGCGGTTTGACGACACAAGTCGAGCTGTTCTGTGAAGGTTCGCTTGCCGAAACCTTGTCCTCGCTTGGCGAAGAATTGCGTTTTGTTTTAATTACGTCGAGTGCAAGTATCAAGGGCTTGAGTGATGATGCTCACACTGAAGCGAAACCGAGCGATATGGACGGCTTGCTGGTGAAGGTTAGCCCGTCTGACGATGCAAAGTGCGATCGCTGCTGGCATCATCGCCCTGAAGTCGGCACGATTGATGCCCACAAAGACTTGTGTCAGCGTTGTGTCGATAACATTGATGGAGAAGGCGAGAGAAGAAGCTTCGCATAGCTTCTTCTTAAGCGCGAGTACCCACAAATAGAGAATACGCATGCTTAAGTATTTATGGTTGTCGCTTGTTGTGATTGTGTTGGACTTGTACACAAAGTACCTTGCCAGCTCACAGCTTGATTACGCGATCCCTGTTCCAATTATGCCGCATTTTAACTTAACGCTACTCCATAATACGGGAGCAGCGTTCAGCTTTCTGGCTTCAGAGTCAGGTTGGCAGCGCTGGTTTTTCATTGTTTTAGCCGCCGGTGTCAGCATCGCGCTAGTACGATGGGTCTATACACTTAAAAATGATCGTTGGTTGGCTGTTGCGCTTTGCCTTGTTCTGGGCGGTGCGCTTGGTAATTTGTACGACCGAGTCGTCCTTGGATATGTTGTCGACTTTTTGCATTTTTACTGGGGTGATTATCACTTTCCCGCCTTTAATCTCGCAGATAGCGCAATATCCGTTGGTGCGGCCATGCTGGTTCTGGATATATTTCGAAATACGGACTCAGATGACGTAACGCCAAAACGGGACAAAGATCGCGCCGAATCGCGTGCGATCTAACAAGGTTGAGTAGAGTGTTTTTATTAAGCCCTGTGGGCTGATTACGGTAGGATGTCGCTTTGAGTTTAAAAGTTGCTGAAGATACGCGTGTTACGTTGCATTTTTCATTGAGTCTGCAAGACGGCTCTGTTGTTGATTCTAACTTTGAGGGCGCTCCCGCGTCTTTTGAGTACGGGGATGGCCAGTTGCCTGATGGCTTTTTAGCTTGTCTTGATGGACTTTCAGCGGGTGAGGAAGGTGCTTGGTTAGTGACTCCAGAAAAAGCCTTTGGCATGCCTAATCCAAACAACGTACAAACGTTCAAACGTTCTGATTTTGCGAGTGACATGCAACTAGAGAAAGGTTTGGTCATCTCCTTTGCGGATGCGAGTCAATCTGAACTGCCGGGTGTCGTCAAGCAGTTCGATGATGAAGAAGTCGTGATTGATTTTAACCATCCCTTGGCCGGTGAAACACTTACCTTCAAGGTGAAGGTCGTTGCGATAGACGCAATCAATGATGGGGCAACGCAGCACTAGTTATGAAAATTCAACTTGCTAACCCGCGTGGCTTTTGTGCCGGTGTTGACCGCGCTATAGAAATTGTAAACCGTGCTCTGGAAGTATTTGGCGCTCCGGTGTTTGTGCGTCACGAAGTTGTCCATAACCGTTTTGTGGTAGACGACCTGAAAAATCGTGGTGCGGTGTTCGTTGATGAATTAGATGAGGTTCCAGATGATGCGCTAGTTATCTTTAGCGCGCATGGTGTTTCGAAGGCGGTTCAAAACGAGGCGAAAGGCCGCGGTTTGAAAGTCTTTGATGCTACTTGTCCTCTTGTGACGAAAGTGCATCTAGAAGTGAGTAAGTTCTCAAAAGACGGTATGGAGTGTGTACTAATTGGTCACGAAGGCCACCCAGAAGTAGAAGGTACTATGGGGCAGTACGACGACACTAATGGTGGCACAATTTATTTAGTCGAAGATGTTGCTGATGTTGCCACCCTATCGGTCAACAACCCTGCGCAGCTTGCTTATGTTACCCAAACCACACTTTCAGTAGACGATACGTCGAAGGTGATTGATGCTTTGCGCGAGAAGTTCCCAGAGATTCAGGGCCCGCGCAAGGATGACATTTGCTATGCAACGCAAAATCGTCAAGACGCGGTTAAAGGTATGGCGCAAGCCGCAGAGTTGATGCTTGTGGTTGGTTCCCCTAACAGCTCTAACTCGAACCGTTTACGCGAGTTGTCTGAACGCATGGGCACCAAAGCCTATTTAATTGATGATCAGTCACAAATTGAAGCCGCTTGGTTAGATGGTGTTGATACGGTTGCGGTTACCGCCGGTGCCTCGGCTCCTGAGGTGCTAGTGCAAGCGGTGATCACGCGCTTGAAAGAGCTTGGTGCGTCTTCTAGCGAAGAAGTATCTGGTCGCGAGGAGAATATCGTCTTCTCAATGCCCAAAGAGTTACGTATTCCTGCTCAGAATATTT
>NZ_LWFU01000310.1:0-5507 GCF_001635135.1 Oleiphilus sp. HI0080 | reverse complement strand
GAACGGTTGGGCCTACTTCTGGATCGGCTTCTTTACTGTAGCGACTTATTTAAACGCAGGCTGGTTGCGCGAACAGGTCTGTCTCTATATGTGCCCTTACGCGCGCTTTCAGTCGGTCATGTTTGATCCGGATACACTCATCGTCTCGTACGACAAAGGTCGGGGCGATCCACGAGGCAGCCGCAAGCGCAACGCAGATTATAAAGAGCAAGGCCTTGGCGACTGTGTTGATTGCGGCATGTGTGTTCAAGTCTGCCCCACCGGCATTGATATCCGTGATGGGCTGCAGTACGAATGCATCGGCTGCGCCCTGTGCATTGATGCCTGTGACTCAATCATGGATAAAATGAACTATCCAAAAGGCTTGATCAGCTACACAACCGAACAACGACTCGAAGGTAAGTCGAGCCATATCTTAAGGCCAAAATCGATTGCTTACGCGGCGTTGCTCGTGATTATGACAGGCACATTCCTGATGCATATATTGAATCGCGTACCGCTCGAAATTGATGTAATTCGTGATCGAGGCTCTCTGTTCCAGCTCAATGGGTTGGGCGAGATAGAGAACTCTTATACCGTTAAAGTTATGAATATGACTGATGAGAATCAACGCATGACGCTTGAAGTTTCCGGCTTTGATGGTTTGAAGATTGGTACGACTTCTGAATTCGAAGTTGTTTCCGGAGAAGTATACAATCTCCCAACAATTGTCGAAGCGAAACCGTCCGATTTACCAGGCAGCAGTAATGAAATCAACTTTACCGTTCGCTCCATAGACAATCCTGAACTTGAAGCGTACTCAGAAAGTCGCTTTCTCGGATCAAAAGAGTAAATTTTATGAGTACCCAAGCAATGAGCGAACCGAAACAGAAGTGGTATCAGCAACGCTGGCTTCTCTTTGTAATGAGTGTTCCAGCTGCTTCTGTCATTCTTAGTAGTATCATGATCTACCATGCCGTAACCGGCAAAGATTCATTGGTAAATGACAACTACTATAAATATGGCATGGAAATAAATCAGACCATTGGTCAAGACAAGCTCGCAAAATCACTTGCCGTAGAGGCGACGGTCACCATCAAAGAAGATGGCGACGTGATCATAAACTTGGCTTCTCTCGCCACAGAAGTTGAGCCGTTTCTCACGTTGAAGCTAGTGCACCCAACACTTGGAAACCTCGACAGCGAAACAAAGCTTTTTCCGAGCCCGTCAGGGTATACCGCTCAGGTGCCAGAGAATTTGAGCGGGCTTTGGTATTTAGACTTATATTCGCATGACGAATCTTGGCGTATTCGTCGCCAGACTTCCCTTCCCACGAATGCCTTTGTAATGACACCATAGGGCGTTGTAGGGAACTTCTTACGGCCATGCTATGTGGACGAGGCTAGATGAGCCAAAACTGCTTTCATTGCGGAGAAACGATTCCACTAGGATTTCATGCGCAACTGCAAATTAAGGGGCAGCTAGCTGCGTTCTGCTGTTATGGCTGTCAGGCTGTGGCGCAAGTCATCCTAGATGACGGACTAGAAAATTTCTACAGCCATCGAACAGCCCTCGCGAGCAAGCCACTGGAACTTGCTGATGACGAAATCACGCAACTCAGACTGTATGACGACCCCCTGCTCCAGGAAGAGTTTGTTCAGACAGTCAGCGTTGACGACACGCAAACCTCTCAGCAGTCTTCACGACAAACCTCTCTTAGTATTTCCGGTATTACTTGCGCGGCGTGTATCTGGCTTCTCGAACGTGAAATCAATCGACTCGATGGCGTTCTCAGCTTCTCGATCAATCACAGCACCCATAAAGCATTCATCGAATGGGAGCCTTCCTTTCAACTGAGTAATGCGTTGATTCAAGCACGTAAGCTCGGCTATCAAGCGAAGCCTTACCGACATCACGAAGCTAAAGTCGCGGCGATACGAGAAAAGCGTATGGCCATTTTCCGTATTGCGGTCGCTGGCATAGCCACAATGCAGAACATGATGTTTTCGATCCCACTCTATCTCGGGATGTACAACGATGCAGATACGCAGTTAATCGGTTTATTTCGCTGGGTCAGCATGTTCATGGCGGCACCTGTCGTATTGTTCTCAGCCCTGCCTTTTTACCTCGCGGCAATCCGCTCTCTCCGAGCAAAGAAGCTCAGCATGGATGTACCTGTGAGCATTGCTATCATCGTTGCCTATCTCGCCAGCTCCTTTACGACGATCACCACGGTTCCGACGCTCGAGTCAGATGTATATTTTGACTCTGTTGCGATGTTTGCATTTTTCCTACTTGTTGGACGCTTTGTCGAAATGCAGACTCGCCATCATTTTCTTACTGATGACGCCGATATGGACCAACTTCTGCCTGAGACGGCAACGATCATGGTCAACGGAAAACCTCAGAGTGTGGTAAGCCATCGTATCGCCTCCGGTGACATTTTGCGTATTAAACAGGGCGAAGTTGCTGCTGCCGATGGCGTTGTAGTGTCGGGATCATCGTTGTTTGATGAGGCCGCGCTAACCGGGGAGTTCTTGCCCGTCGCAAAAAACGAGCATGACTTTGTCAGCGCAGGGACGGCTAACATCGAAAATACTATTGAGATACGCGTTAGCGCACCAGCAAAGTCTAGCCGACTCTCCTCAATAGTCCGCTTGATAGGCCAAGCACAATCAGCAAAACCTAGAACACAAACAATGGCAGACAATCTTGCATCTTATTTTGTCGCTTTGGTCTTAGTCTCCTGCACTGCAACAGGGGTCTACTGGTTCTTGAATGATTCAAAACATGTTCTGGCAATCACGCTTTCAGTTCTAGTCGTAACATGTCCCTGCGCACTATCCCTTGCCACACCGACCGCCCTCACGGGGGCTACAGCAGCACTCCGTAAACTCGGCTTCCTTCTGGCGAAGAACCATGTTTTGGAAGCAATGTCGCGCGCTGATGATGTCATTTTCGATAAGACAGGAACGCTGACGCAAGGCAAACTGAGTATCGCACACATAGAACCTTTATCGGGCCAGTCGGAGGAGCACGTTCTTGGCATTGCAACAGCGTTGGAACGGGAGACGCACCATCCGATTGCGAGAGCATTTGATTGCTCTGTCGCGACTTCAGCGAGCAATCTTCAGCATCATACCGGCCAGGGCGTATCCGGCGAGGTAGAGGGAACTCGCTATTTTCTGGGTAGCGCGCGCTTTATCGAACAGGTAACAAAAGACGGCTTCTCATCTGTTAGCGGCGCTAAGGAAAGTCACTCTCAAGTATTTCTTAGTTCAGATCAGCATATTTTGGCGCGATTCGATCTTAGCGACACACTCCGCCCTGAAGCAGCCGAGACAGTTAGAGCACTCGCTAAGCGCGGCTCAACCATCCATATATTGAGTGGCGACCAGCAATCTGCCGTGGAAAACATCGCTGAAAAACTGAGGATTGCGCATATAAACGCTGAGCAAAGCCCCGAAGACAAACTCGCCTACGTCAAAGCGTTACAAGACAAGGGCCGAAGTGTGGTTATGGTCGGCGATGGCATTAATGACCTGCCCGTTTTAGCACAGGCTGATCTCTCTATTGCTATGGGCAGCGCCAGTGATCTCACAAAACTGAATTCAGATGCCGTGCTATTAAACGAGCATCTAGATGTCCTGGCGAAAGCCTTTGAGCACGCTTCAAAGACACGTAAAATCATAAAAGAAAACATCGCATGGGCGCTCGGATATAATCTTTGCATGCTACCATTGGCGATGATTGGCCTTGTTCCGCCGTACTTTGCGGCACTTGGCATGTCACTTAGCTCATTGATTGTCGTTTTTAATTCTACTCGTCTTCGAAGCACGTAAGGCCTTATGGAAATTCTCTACATACTGATTCCTGTTTCTCTCATTCTAGTGACCATTGCGATTGTACTTTTTGGCTGGGCTATAAAGAACGGCCAATACGATGACCTTGAAGGGCCCGGCCACAGCATCTTGTTTGATGACGATGATGACATGATTCCAGGCCCAGACGATAAACCGAGAAACAAGCCTCTAGCAAAGTCTGAACAGGAGTAAACACCTATTTTGCTTGAAACCCTGCTAAGCGCTTTTCTACTTGGAATATTGGGTTCAGGCCACTGCCTCGGCATGTGCGGTGGGCTATCATCAGCGCTAGGCCTTCAGAGTTCCCAACAAAGCTATGTTCTTAGCTATCACCTAGGCCGTGTCGTGTCTTACACAATGGCGGGTATCTTTGTAGGGTTGATCGGTTTTTGGTTCGCAGAATATTTAGGTGCCTTAACCGCTTTAAGGGCGCTTGCAGCCATTATGCTGATTCTGATGGGTTTTTACCTAGCGGGTTGGTTCAATGGACTCATATTAAGTGAAAAGCTAGGGAGTCTTGTTTGGCGTAGGCTACAACCTCTCGGAAAACGCTATCTTCGCCCTTCGGGCCAAGCTCAAGCGATATGCCTCGGTTTAGTTTGGGGCTGGCTGCCTTGCGGCTTAGTATATTCAAGTTTGATCTACGCAAGCTCTCAAGCGCATTGGTTTAACTCAGCGCTCACAATGCTGTGCTTTGGTATTGGAACGCTGCCAAGTATGCTCGGGGTGTCGTTTATGGGCAAACAAGCCACAGCGTGGCTGAATAGCACACGATTCAGAAAAGCAGCCGGTATTGCCTTGCTCATTTATGGTGTCTGGTCCCTTACTCAATTAGTGCATTTTTATCAGTAAAAGCACCTGACTCCGCACTACTCGCCTATTTTGACTCAAGGCTGATAGATTTCTAGCACCTGAACAATACCCATATCTTCGCTAGACTTTGAAGACGAAATGATTTGATCATTATCAAACTCATAGGGCTTTCGTTGCCCTGAGCGGTCTATTTCAAGGCTCTCAAAATCAAAGAGTTTTGTATCCGCTAGCTGCGACGGCGCGACATTCTGAAGAGAGCTAAATATCGCCTCTACTCTCGAGGGATATTGGCGCTCCCAGTCTTGCAGCATTGTCTTGATGGTTTGACGTTGTAAGTTTTCTTGCGAGCCGCATAAATTACATGGAATGATCGGATATTCCATGATATCTGCGAAGCGCTCGATGTCCTTTTCACGGTTATACGCAAGCGGTCGAATAACAATGTTGCGGCCGTCATCCGAGAGGAGTTTTGGCGGCATCGCAGACAATTTGGAGCCATGAAACATGTTCAAAAACATGGTTTCGACAATGTCGTCCTTGTGATGCCCCAAGGCAATCTTCGTCGCTTTTATATCTTCTGCAAAAGAATAGAGCGTGCCTCTGCGCAGACGAGAGCACAAGCCACAGGTCGTCTTCCCTTCGGGAATCTTCGACTTAACGATGGAATAAGTATCTCGGTCAACAATGTAGTATTCAATCCCTAAGGACTCGAGATACTCAGGCAATATATGCTCCGGAAAACCAGGCTGTTTCTGATCTAAGTTGACTGCCACAAGTTCAAAGTTAATAGGTGCGCTTTTTTGCAGACTCATGAGGATGGAAAGCATGGTATAGCTGTCTTTACCGCCCGAG
>NZ_LWFU01000309.1:0-6808 GCF_001635135.1 Oleiphilus sp. HI0080 | reverse complement strand
GGAGTGACCAAGTCGCGATTCTCGACGGCCACCAGCTGCATAAGCCTGGCAATGCAGAGAACAATATTAAGCAGCTGGCGAGCTGCTCGGGTAAAAGGGTGCGTTTCTTTACAAGCGTCTGCCTGCATGATCCAGAGGAAAATACGCTAAGGTGTGACGTTGACGAAACCATCGCCACCTTCAAGCAACTAAGCGAACAAGACATACAGCAATACGTGAGCCGGGAGCCCTCTTACGACTGCGCAGGTGGCTTCAAAGTAGAAGGATTAGGTATCAGCCTGTTTGAGTCAATTGAAACAAGCGATCCGAACGCCCTAGTTGGACTTCCTTTGATCAAGCTATGTAAGCTGCTAGGCGAGTACGGTATTAGCCCTCTCGATTAACTCCGAGAGAGGCTCAACAGAGCGCTACCTCAAGTAGCGCTCTGTGCACGTTTTTCTGATCAAACATCAAAAAAAGACTAGCGCAACTGAAGCGCATTCACGCCTAAGCTAGCAGAAATAGCCTTTCCTGCTGCAACGCCGAGCGATTCCGTAAACTGAGTAAAGGCATCAGGCTTTGACGAAAAATCGACGATCTCTTCCGCTCCGACAATCTCACGCGCAACAAAGCCAGAACTACCTAACCCATCAATAAGACCAAGATCGAGAGCCTGCTCACCATTCCAAATCAAACCGGAAAATAATTCTGGTGCTTCTGAAAGCCGCTCACCTCGACCCTCCCTAACCTTACCAATAAATTGTTGATGCGTACTATCCAAGACCTTACCCCAGAATGCGACCTCTTCTGGGTCCTCCTCACTGAAAGGATCTAAGAAAGACTTATGCTTACCAGACGTATAGTTGCGACGCTCAACACCCAACTCATCCATCGCATCGACAAAGCCAAAACCTGCAGCAGTCACACCAATCGAGCCTACCAGACTCGCCTTATCGGCATAGATTTCATCCGCAGCAGCGGCGATATAATAGGCACCAGACGCACCAAGATCAGTGATCACAGCATAAAGTTTTTTGTCAGGATACAGCACGCGCAGACGCTTGATTTCGTCAAACACATATCCCGACTGAACAGGACTGCCACCCGGACTGTTTATCCTAAGAATGATTGCTTGAGAACCCTCTGCTTCGAAGGCCGCCCTCAGCCCGCTCACGATTACATCTGCGCTCGCCTCTTCCTCATCAGCAATCACTCCTCGCACGTCAACTAACGCCGTATATTGCTCAGCAGTCACCATATTGCTGTCTAGACCATTCGCCATCACACCCAACAAAAAGAATAGATAGAGAAAGGTTAGCAACTTAAAGAAGATACCCCAGCGCCTTGCCCGACGCTGCTCAACACCCAACGTCGCCACGGTTTTCTCAATTAGCTTCCACTCTTTTGAGTCTGCTTTCGCCTCTGCGCCAGACCGACTCGAATCAAATACGTCCAATGATCACTCCTTGTTATTAATAATATCTAGTTGCCCAAAGGCTGCTTGACTGAATCAAGCCATCCTATCAGCTCTCCAATCTCATCAACAATCCGTTTTGGATTATGCTTGAGCAACGCTTCGGTATCATGTACTCCATAACTCACGCCTACACTCGCAGATCCAGCGCGTGCCGCCATCTCCAGGTCAAAGCTCGTATCACCAACCATAAGCATGTTCGACTCGTCGACACCAAAATGCTCGGCTAATTCGTGCAGCATTTGCGGATGCGGTTTTGACTGCGTTTCATCCGCACACCGCTCTATCTCGAAGTACTCTCCTAACCCCGTCTGCTCCTTTGCCATATCGAGACCGCGGCGACTTTTGCCAGTGGCAACAGCAAGTCGATAACCTGCGCCGCGCAAAGATTCAAGCACATCAACCACTCCTGGAAACAGAGATAATTCAGCACCCTCGTTTTGATGAAAGCGCTTTGAATAATGCGCTCGCAATGCATCTATTTGATCAGAGGTGATTTGTGGATATAAATCATACAAAGCTTCTTTCATTCCCAAACCGATAATACTTTTCATTCGGTCGTAGCTCAGCTCGGGAAGATCACAAACCTTTGCCGACTCTGCAATACAAGAAACAATATGACGCTCGGAATCAACCAATGTGCCATCCCAATCAAAGACCACAACCGACCACGACATCTTATTTCAACCCCATCAAAGTAAGCGACTCCTCATAGCGATTATCGTATTCCGCTTCCAGACGAAGCCGACGTTTGCCACCACCAGACTCCGGCAAATCAAACTCAATCGCACGCGCATGCAGCATCAAGCGAGACTTCTCCATTCCGTGCAAATCATCAACTAATGTCTGAATATACTTATCATCCCCTACTATTGGATGTTTCGAAAATGCAGCATGAACACGAATCTGATGCGTCCTGCCCGTTATCGGCTTAGCCTCTACAAGCGTAAAGTGCTCTGAACGATTCAAAATTCTGAACTTTGTCTGGCTCGGCTTGCCATCTGCGCTGACGACGACCATCCGTTCACCGGATTTAAGTTCATTTTTCCGTAATGGCGCATCGACCACCACTTTATGTTTCGGCCACTTACCAAACACCGCCATGTGGTAAATCTTGTTAACAGTATCTTCTCTGAACTGTGCATGCAGCGCTCTCAAAGCTGGCCGAGACTTGGCGATCAACACCGCCCCTGACGTATCACGGTCAAGACGATGCACCAACTCCAAAAACTGGTGATCAGGATAGCGGGTTCTTAATGCCTCGATCAGCCCGATATTGACGCCACTGCCGCCATGCACCGCCAGCCCAGAAGGCTTGTTAATCACCAACAACTGATCATTTTCAAATAAAACAGAACGATCCAACAATGCGCCAAGCGAGTCACTAACCTTAATTTCTCCCTTATTCGAATTCGTTGTCATCATTGGAGGTACACGAACAAGATCACCAACCGCGAGCTTTGTCTCGGGCTTACAGCGCTTTTTATTGATTCTTACATCGCCCTTTCTAATGACTTTGTATATCTTGGATTTGGGAACCCCTTTACAGACACTCAGCAAATAGTTGTCGACGCGTTGCTGAGCGTTTTTCTCGCTTATGGTCACCAACTGGACGCCATGCCCTAAGGGCTTATCTTGATTAGCTTCTGATGTTTTTTTCTGTTGTGCTGACACCCACACCTCTAAGTCGTTGCTCGACTATCTAAATACTGCTATATTCGCGTCTGCGGTGACGCCCGTCACAAAAGGGGGCTTCGTCATCTTAAATTGAAAGATACCGCATGACACACTCTACGCTCGAAAACATGCGACCTCGATTAGGAGACAGCAAGAACGACGAGTATAGCGGTTTTAGTGTTGATGCCCAAAAGCGCATTGAACAAAATCGCCCAGCGTAGTGTAGTGAAGTTTTTTACAGTGGCGTGAACGCACAGTCTTCCTCGCAACGAGCTACCGAAATTAGGTTTCGATCGAGTTGAACTAGCCTCACCACTTAAAAAAGGAACGCTGGGATGAGCAGTAATACTCTCCCGAGCGATTGGATAAATACGCTGAGCAGCGTAGAGCAAAAGATTAATAGCATTATGTCTTTTTGTATCGCGAGTAGTGAGCGACAAGACGTGATGAAAACGCAGGCCGACACCGTGAGTCCAAAAGACCCGCGCTGTAAAGAGACCATAAGACCTCGTGTTTAAGACTGGGAATGTTAAGTTAAGTCACTTTGAACAGCAGAGATCTTAGTACTGCTGCCTTTACAGACACTGACTACAAGCAGAATTACGCCCAAAATCTAATTTGCCCTCCTGTTACAGCGCCATCTGGACGTTGTGAATGAAAAGAATGCTTATTAACGCGACTCAAAGCGAAGAGTTGCGTGTTGCCCTCGTTGACGGGCAAAAACTCTATGATCTCGATATCGAAGCCGGCTCGAGAGAGCAAAAGAAAGCAAATATCTATAAAGGTAAAGTGACTCGCGTTGAGCCTAGCCTTGAAGCTGCTTTCGTCGACTTCGGTGCTGAGCGACACGGATTCCTCCCTCTCAAAGAAATTTCTAAAGAGTACTTCAAACCAAGCGCTGGCAAAGGTCGCGTCAATATTCGTGACGCAATTGCTGAAGGTCAAGAAGTTGTTGTCCAAGTCGAAAAAGAAGAACGCGGAAACAAGGGCGCGGCACTAACGACCTTTATCAGCCTTGCAGGCAGATACTTGGTATTAATGCCAAACAACGCGCGAGCAGGCGGTATTTCTCGCCGTATTGAAGGCCCAGATCGTGCGCAACTAAAAGACGCCATGTCCGGGCTAAACATGCCGAATAATATGGGTGTGATCGTTCGGACTGCTGGCGTAGGACGCTCTACAGAAGAACTACAATGGGATCTGGACTACCTTGTCCAATTTTGGGATTCGATTACTGCAGCATCAGACAGTCGACCCGCTCCATTTTTAATCTATCAAGAAAGCAACGTCATTATTCGCGCAATTCGTGATTATCTCCGCCAAGACATCGGCGAAGTTCTTGTCGACGCACCAATGGTCTTTGAAGACGTGCTGAATTTCGTACGCTCAGTAATGCCCGCTTACGAAAACAAGATTAAGTTATACCAGGACGAAATCCCTCTGTTCAGCCGTTACCAGATCGAAGCACAGATCGAAACGGCCTTTGAACGTGAAGTTAAGCTTCCATCTGGCGGTTCCATTGTTATCGACCCAACAGAAGCACTTGTCTCAATAGACATCAACTCTGCACGCTCCACCAAAGGCAGTGACATCGAAGAAACCGCGCACCAAACTAATTTGGAAGCTGCAGATGAAATCGCTCGCCAGCTTCGTTTGCGCGATATGGGCGGCCTGATAGTAATCGACTTTATCGACATGAGCGCCAGCAAAAATCAGCGCGATGTCGAAAATCGCATGCGAGATGCCCTTGAACTGGATCGTGCTCGTGTCCAGGTGGGTAAAATCTCCCGCTTCGGCCTGCTCGAAATGTCACGTCAACGCTTACGACCCTCTCTTGGTGAGACGCGTTCGGAAACCTGTCCTCGCTGCAGTGGCCAAGGCACAATTCGGGACATCGAGTCACTCGCACTTTCAATCATGCGTCTAATCTACGAAGAGAGCTCAAAAGAGAAAACAGGAGCGATCCAAGCAATCGTTCCGGTAAATGTTGCTACTTTCTTGCTGAACGAGAAGCGAAAGCAAATCGTCGACATAGAGTCGAAACAAAACGTACACGTCATTATTGTTCCAAAAGATCATTTAGAAACACCTCACTACGAAGTTGTGCGTGTTCGTGATGACGAGTATGGTGCAATCGAAGACACGCCAAGCTATGCAATCGAAGGCAATCGTCCAGAAAACGAGGTTGCGTCTAACACTCCGACAAGAGAAGTTGTGCGTGAAGAAGCGGCCGTAAAAACGCTCACGCCACCACCTCAAGCGCCAGCCCCAGCAGCTCCCGCAGCACCAGAAGCAGAAGCCGGCGGCCTATTCAAAAAGATCGCGTCTAAAATTGCGACCATGTTCACACCTGAAGAGAGCGCGAAGGAAGAAGAAGTTAAACCTGCTCCTAGAGCGAACCAACGTCACTCAGGGGGCAATCGTCAGACCAACGCTAAGCGAACCAAGCGAAGTGATGAGCGCGGCGGACAGCAGAATCGCTCGCGCAGAGATCGCAGTGATGACAATCGCGGTGAACGCTCGACTAAGCGCCAATCGGACAATCCTAGATCAAAAGATCGTTCGAACGATCGTTCTGATGATTCAGGGTCGCGCAACAGCCGCAATAATCGCAACAAGCCAAGTTCGCAAAATCAAAAGAATGATAATGCGAACAGAAATACTTCGGGAGACAGCGCTAACAAGCGGCCTCGTCGCCAGCGTAATGCAGGGAGCACCAGCCAGAAGTATCAAGAGAAGCCTCGCCCGGAAGCGCTTTCAGAAGAAGAGTTGGCAAAAGTAGCGCCAACTTCAAAAACGGATGATGCAAAAGCAACTCAAGATAACGCTGCACAAAGCTCATCAAATAATTCTGTTGGCCAAGATACTAGCGGTAAAGATGGTAACGGCCGCTCGAATAGTCGCCGCCGCGGTCGTCGTCGCAATCCTGCAAAAGACAGCGCTGTAACCAATGCCTCGTCTGAAAACACTGAAGCAAACATTGCTCAAACGCCAACTCCGGCTTCTGACAAAGAAGCTAAGCAGGAAACGACAGCACAAGCGCCGGCAGTAAAAGAGAGCAAAGCACCGGAAGCAGACGCTCCTACTGCCACGCCGGAAGTGTCGGCCACGGAAGCACAATCAAAAGCGCCGGAAGCTTCTGAGAAACCTGAAGCGGCTAAAGAAGAAACAAAACCAGTAACCACTGACAAGCCGAAGCGTGAGCGTAGACCGCGAGCCAAAGCAAAAACAGAGACGCCTAAAGCGCCTGTAGAGAATGTCGAGGCCGCAAAACCAGCGACCGAGCAATCTGAGCCAGCGCCAGCCAAAGCCGATGTTACAACGCCGGATGTAAAAACTAAGAGCGAGGCTAAAGCTAAGCCAGAGACATCTGCTGATACTGATGCTAATGCTGAGAAAACTGATAAATCGGCCGAACAGCGACGTCGACGTAGACGTAAGCCAGTGACGCAGAAAACAGACAGCTCGAATAGTGAAGCATCGGCGACTGATTCAGCAAAAGCCAGCGAGAAAGCGCAAGAGCCTGCTGCTGAAAAACCGGCTCCTGCGTCGGTTTCTCAACACGCAACAACGTTCAAACCGCAACGCCCCGCGCGTCGCCGCGACCGAAAAGCAGCACAAGACACTTCGGAGACAGCGCCTACTGATAGTAAGGCGACTGAGAGCACCGAACAAGAC
>NZ_LWFU01000308.1:0-9774 GCF_001635135.1 Oleiphilus sp. HI0080 | reverse complement strand
AAGCCATTACTATAGCTCAAATTGTTGAGCTTTCATTTCGAGGGATTCGTTGCGAACCTCTCAGCTTCACTTAGCCTTTTTATTGCAGGAGAGAGTGAGACTCCCTTGGCTATAAAGCCTTTGAATTTAGGATTAGCTTCATTCAAAACCTGTCTTGCTTCTGCTTCTGAAGACAGAGCGCAAAAACAACATGCTCCGGTTCCCGTCATCTTGGCTTGGCCGAATTGGCTTAACCAATCTAAAGCTGACTGAATTTCGGGGTAGAGTTTCGCAACGAGCGGTTCACAATCATTGTGAAGCCTGTCGAGCGCTTGCCCCTCCAAAGCGGGCGCTATTTTCATCTTTGGGGTGTCTCTTGTCAACAGTTCATTTGAAAAAATTTGAGCGGTGCTGACGTGTACTTTTGGGCTAAGTACGACGTACCACAAAGAGGGGGTTTTTAGATCATGAAGTTGCTCTCCAACGCCTTCCGCAAATGCGGTTTTACCGTTAATAAAGACGGGAACGTCCGCACCTAATTGCAAGCCGAGTGTGCTTAGTTCATTCCGGCTCAGGCTGCAGTCCCAAAGTAAATTTAGTCCAAGCAGGGTAGATGCGGCATCGGAACTTCCGCCACCAACACCACCACCCATTGGGAGTCTTTTAGCGAGCGTGATGCGAGCGCCATATTTTCGTTTGTTAAAAGGCTTTAGTAAGTGCGCGGCTTTGTAGATTAAGTTCTCTTCTTGCGGCAGATTAGGGATTGCAGGGAGTACTGTTATTTGGTTGTCGGTGGTCCGCTCAAACTGGAGTGTATCGCCGAAGTTGAGTATTTGAAATGCTGTCTGCAATTCATGGTAGCCGTCTTCCCTTCTTCCGGTAATGTGCAGAAAAAGATTGAGTTTTGCCGGCGCTGGTAATTCTAGCGTTAGCGGTATGTTGGAGAGTCGGTTCTCGTTTCTTAAAGTATCGACCATTGACTGACCGCTAGTGTGATTCGTGTGCCATCGCGATTAATTTTTATTCTGCTGGGTAAAGGTAGGCCATTTACGTCGTGGTATCGGTCCAGTTCAATCATCCATTGATCTTGGGTAATTGAAGACACAAGCCCCCGCTCATCTTTGACCTCTATTGCGGATGACTGGGGTGCGGGTACTCCTTTTATCCAGTAGCGAATTCTTTGAACAGGAAGAGGCATCCCAAGCAATTGCTCTAGCGCTTCATTAGGGTAGGGCGATTGGATTGGCTCTTCTCCGCTCTCGTTAATCTCAATCCAGGTGGGCGTGCCTAGAATATTGACTGAACCGAGTCCAAGAAAAGTAGAGCTGAGTTGAATGTCGTATTGATCTGCCGTCTGTTTCCAGGTGTTGATAGCAACGCTAAAGGCTTCGTCCGTATTTCGAAAGCCGAGCTTTCCGGAGAGCTGAAAGTCTTCAATTTGATAGAGTTTTTCTCGAAGAACCTTGGGGCTTTCGTCGCCGGAATATTCAATAAAATTGGATGCGCAGCCGCTCGTAATGCTTAATGCTACGATGAGAGCAGCCGTAATGATAGGGCATCCAAAACTTCTAGTCGCCACGATTATTCTTCCGCCTGGTTGGTCTCTTGCGCATCTGAAGCTGGGGCAGAGTCAGTTGCCTCAGTATTCTCATCGTTCGGCTCTGCCGTGTCATTAAGGTCTTCAAGCATCTCTGGAGCAAGTCGTTCTAACGTTGCGCGAAGCACAGGATGGTCTGGTTGCTGGCGCAGGCTGTTGTTCCAAACTTTTTTGGCTTCCTCGGTTTTGCCTTCAACCCATAGTACTTCGCCTAGATGTGCACCGACTTCTCCATCGGGGTAGTTGATGTAAGCTTTACTTAAAAGCGCGAGTGCTTCTTCGTTCTTGCCGAGCTTAAACAGTGCCCAGCCCATGCTGTCCATGATCGCTGGGTTATCAGGGCGAAGCGCGAGCGCCAGCGTGATGAGCTGCAGGGCTTCTTCAAGGCGATCTGTTTTGTCTGCGAGGGTATATCCAAGCGCATTTAGCGCAACGGCGTTTCTTGGATTCTTGGTGATGATTTTTCGCAGGTCTTGCTCCATCAGCTCGATTTCGCCGGTACCGTCATAATGCATCGCTCTCGCATACAAAAGGGACTCATCTTCTGGGAATTGGGTTAGTGCTTGGTTTAGCCCATCAAGCGCCATATCAGTCTTGTCAAAGGTGTTTAGAAGTTGATACTGAATCAACCACAGCTTTTGAGCATTTCTGGGTTGATCTTGTCGTAATAGGGCAAGTCGTTCTAATGCTTCATCCATTCGCTCTTGCTTGCTGAGCAGGTATACATAGCGCTCGATCGCGGTATTGTAGTGCGAACTTGGGGCTACATTCTGGTACTGCGTAATGGCTTCTTCAGGTTGATCTTGTTGCTCCGCGATTCTCCCAAGGTAATAGTAAGCGTCGCTGCTGTGGGTAGGGGAGGCGGTTAGCTCTTCAAAGGCGCTCTTTGCATCTTCCACTTTCTTATTTTCAAGCATTAGAAGGGCGTGTGACAGCGTTAGGCTTGCTGAGTCGGGGTAGTATTCAAGAAGGGTCGCGAAAACGCCTTCGGCTGCTTGCGTGTCGCCCTTTTCAATAAGAAGGCTAGCGTAAAGTCTGCCGAGCGCGTTGTTTTCGGGGAATTGGTTAAAGCTTTGTTCCGCATAGGCGAGCGCTTCGTCTTTTTTTCCTAGCTCGCTAAGGCAGTTCGCCTTCACGATAAACGCTTGTTGAAATTCAGGCTGCGCATCAATAACTTGTTCAAGTTGTTCTATCGCAATGTCGCACTGCTTCAAATTTCGGTGGACGAGCGCAAGGCTATATCGAACCTCCCAGCTGTCGGGAAACTGCTCAAGCAGTTGCGTGTACAGTTCAAGCAGCTCCTGTTTTTCTTCTTCGCTGGCCTGAGCTGAGCTGATGGCGAGCGCTTCAACGCTGGTCTTGCCGCCTAGCTCGAGAATCTTAGCAATTTGATCGATAGCTTCGGGGAATGCGCGGTCGACAGAGTATTGATATGCCAAGATTTGGTGTGCGGAGATGTTGTCGGGTTCTTCTTCTAGCCAAATAAGCGTGAGTTCTTTGATGGCTTCGGAGTCTTTGGCAATCTGTGCAGCATTAATGGCTCTGAGTATGACAGCTGGATCTCGCGTCATTTGCGCCTGATGAATGTAGTTCACCAGAGTAATATCAAACTGATCTCGTTGTGAGGCAATCTCCGCTACGAGAAGGTCATAAAGCGTGTCTTGCTCAATCGAAAAATCCGCATATTCAATGTCGTTCTCTTCGCTTTTGGGGGCGGATTCAGCGTCAACGGATGTGGCGCTTGATTTGTTCAGAAGGCTTGCACAACCCGATGCGAGTAAAATGTGTAAAACAAGCACGAAACGCAAAGTAAAACGGAGTAGTTTCAAAGGAAATCTCTTACAATAGGTTTTCGATGTCTAAATGACGGTTAGCTCGGTATCATGACACACGGCGGTTTGCTGTCAACTTCATGCCCGATACAATGCGTAATTCGCGTAGCATATTTGGCAAGCTCTTTGTAAAATAGCGATTTAATTCTCAATTTCGGATCTCAATGTCAATCCTTGCCTTTGGCATCAATCATAAAACAGCCTCGGTAGACTTCAGGGAACAGGTCGCATTTGATGCGGATAACCTGGCGAGTTCTCTGCGGGCGCTTGTTTCGCAGCCCAAGGTGAGTGAGGGTGTGATTTTATCAACCTGCAATCGCACCGAGATTTATTGTCATACGCAAGCGGATTTTCATGCGCCAGACATGGTGCGTTGGTTGTCGGAACATCATGCAATTCCAGCCTCAGAGATCGATGGTGTTAGTTTTTGCCTAAAGGATGATCTTGCCGTGCGGCATGTTATGCGGGTCGCGGCGGGGCTTGAGTCTCTTGTTTTGGGCGAGCCGCAGATTCTTGGCCAGCTTAAGTCTGCGTATGCCAGTGCGCTAGAAGTCGGATCGGTCACTGGTCGTCTAGGGCGTCTGTTTGAGATGAGTTTTTCGACAGCGAAGCAGGTGAGAACGGATACGGCAATTGGCGAAAGTGCCGTGTCGGTCGCAGCGACTTCGGTTGCACTTGCTCGGCAGTTGTTTGGTAAGCTTGATCAAAGTAATGCCTTGCTGATAGGGGCGGGTAAAACGACGGAGCTGGTGGCCAAACATCTTCAGCAGGCCGGGATAAAGAACATTACAGTGGCTAACCGGACGTTGGCGCGAGCTCAGGATCTAGCGGAAGACGTGGGTGGCCATGCAGCATTGCTGGGAGATATCCCGGATTTGTTGGTCGAGGCAGATATTGTGATTTCCTCGACGGCGAGCCCGTTGCCTATTCTGGGTAAGGGGGCAGTAGAGCGCGCCTTGAAACTGCGTAAGCATCGCCCCTTTTTTATGGTAGACATTGCCGTTCCCAGAGATATTGAGCCCCAAGTCGCTGACTTAGCAGATGTGTACCTTTATACCGTTGATGACTTGAGTGACGTGATTGACGAGAACAAGCGCGCACGCGAGCAAGCGGCTCAGGAGGCGGAGGCCATTATCGAGAGCGGCGTGTCACGTTTTTTGAGCGATATGCGTGTCTCCAATGCGGGCGAGGGGCTGCGACGTTTTAGAGCGCATGCCGAAACGATCCGTCAGACAGAATTGGAAAAAGCGCTTTCATCGTTGCAACAAGGAAGCGATCCGGAGCAGGTGATTCGTGTGTTATCGCGTGGCTTGACTCAAAAATTGCTTCACGAACCTACGGTTTCTGTGCGAGATGATGCTGCCGCTGGTAAGCCCGAAACCGCAAACTTGTTACTCAACCTTTTTAAGCTGGATGGCCCTTAGCTCGCACGATTTCGCCCTAGCGATGTGCGGTGCTAAACTCTCCCCGATTTTATTTGAGCGAATATTTAAATATGAAAGAATCATTGTTGCTTCGGCTTGATGAAATAACCGATCGCTATGAGGAGCTTGGTGCACTTTTGAGTGATCCTAGCGTGATCTCAGATCAAAACAAGTTCCGAGACTACTCAAAGGAATACTCGGAGTTGGAGCCGGTTGTTCAGTGCTATGGCCGATATCGACAGGCGCAGGATGACATTGAAGAAGCGAAAGCGCTTATGTCCGATGGCGATGCCGATATGCGTGAAATGGCGCAAGAGGAGTTGTCGGCTGCGCAAGAAAACCTGGTCGGCCTGACGGACGAGTTGCAGGTACTTTTACTGCCAAAAGATCCAAACGATGGTAACAACGTGTTTCTTGAAATTAGAGCTGGCACAGGTGGTGATGAGGCGGCGATTTTTTCTGGGGACCTTTTTCGCATGTACTCTCGTTATGCAGAGCAAAGACGTTGGAAAATGGAAGTCGTCAGCGAAAGCTTGGGTGAGCATGGCGGATACAAGGAGATTATTACTCGCGTGATTGGCGATGGTGTATTTGGTGCGCTGAAATTTGAATCTGGAGCGCATCGAGTGCAGCGCGTACCAGAGACAGAATCGCAGGGCCGCATTCATACGTCTGCGTGTACGGTTGCCGTTATGCCTGAGATTGAGTCAGTGGATGATGTGGAAATCAATAAGGCTGATCTTCGGATTGATACGTTTCGTGCCTCTGGTGCGGGTGGTCAGCACGTCAACAAAACAGATTCTGCAATTCGTATTACCCACTTGCCAACCGGTGTTGTCGTTGAGTGTCAGGACGAGCGATCGCAACACAAGAACAAGGCAAAGGCGATGACCTTGCTTGCATCTAAACTGTTAAGTGCTGAGCAAGAAGCCGCAGCGGCCGAGCAATCCAGCCAGCGTAAGAGCTTGGTGGGTAGTGGTGATCGTTCTGAGCGTATTCGAACCTATAACTATCCGCAAGGGCGTGTCACCGATCATCGCATCAATTTAACCTTGTACAAGTTGGCAGAGGTCATGGAGGGTGATCTTGGGGTGATTATTGATCCTCTGTTGCAGGAGCATCAGGCTGAACTGCTCGCGAGTATTAACGAGGGCTAGCGCTCTTGTTGTGTACTGTCATGTCGCTAACCATTGCTGATGCCTTAGGTTATAGTGCAGATCTAGTGAGTGAGGCGCCCGACGTCGATGTGCGTGAGCTTCTTTGTGCAGTGCTTGAGGTTGACTCTACGTATTTGCGAACTTGGCCAGAGAGAATGTTATCCGATGCTCAGGCGCACCGATTCTATCAATTGATAGAGCAGCGTAAGTTGGGCACACCCGTCGCGCACCTGGTTGGTTCGAGAGGCTTTTGGTCGCTCGACCTGGAAGTATCACCGGATACTTTGATTCCTCGACCCGACACAGAGTGTTTAGTTGAATTCATTCTCAACAGCTTCGATCGTAACCCAATACGAATGCTTGATCTGGGAACAGGAACAGGAGCCATCGCGCTAGCTGTCGCCGTTGAGCGGCCTCTTTGGGCAGTGGTGGCAACGGATGTTTCTGAAAACATTGTAGAGCTGGCGAAAAGAAATGCGCAAAAGCACGATGTTCATAATGTGCACTTCTCTGTTGGCTCATGGTTTTCTGCGCTGCAAAAGCCGTCGTCAAATAACTCTAGTCAACGCTTTGGTCTCATCGTCAGTAATCCTCCCTATATCGATGCGCAAGATCATCACCTAGATCAGGGTGATGTGCGTTTTGAGCCAAAATCGGCGCTGGTGGCTGAAGACCATGGCTTTGCCGATTTAGTCCATATTGCTAACGAAGCGAAAGCATATCTTACATCGGGCGGCACCTTATGTTTGGAACACGGGTTTGAGCAGGGTGCACGTTTGCGAGAGTTGCTTGAGGGGCTTGGCTATGACCAGTTACAAACACACAAAGACTATGGTGGTAATGACCGGTTCACCTCGGCACGTTTTCAAAGGTATTGAAATCAAAGTGAAGAGCGGACAATGAATAAGCAAGGCACCCTAAATGATGACGCGCTTTTACGCTACAGCCGGCAATTGATGCTGCCCGGCTTTGACGTCGCTGGCCAATTACGGCTTACGAATGCGCATGCGCTGATCATTGGCGCTGGTGGTTTGGGCTCTCCGGCGGCGCTTTATTTAGCGGCAGCCGGTCTCGGTAAAATGACGCTGGTTGATGACGATGTTGTCGAGCTGAGCAATCTTCAGCGACAGATCGCGCATCAAGAGAGCTCGCTCGGCCAGAGTAAGGTTAAATCTGCGAAGAGCAGTATCACGGCGATTAACCCGCAGTGTCTGGTTGATGCGTTGTCGGAGCGCTTTGACGAAGAGGGGTGGCAAGAGCGTTTTACAGATTTTGATGTGGTTCTTGATTGTAGTGATAACTTTGATACTCGTTTTGCAGTGAATCGCTTGTGTGTTGCTTCGGGCGTTCCGCTGGTCTCTGGTGCAGCAATTCGTATGGAAGGGCAGTTGGCGGTTTACGATCCGCGAGACGCTAAGTCACCCTGTTATCGGTGTTTATACTCTGAAGATGGCGAGGATGACCTCAACTGTTCTACAACGGGAGTGCTTGCCCCGTTGGTTGGTGTGATCGGTTCGATGCAGGCGCTTGAAGCGATAAAGTTGATCGCGGGCTTCGGGGAGCCAAGTGCAGGGAAGCTCTTGGTTTATGATGCGCTTTCGATGTCTTGGCGACGTTTGAACTTGCCTAAAAACCCTGCGTGTCCGGTTTGTTCAAGGTAATCTCATGCACGAAGAAGGGGTTGAGAAAGGCTCTGGCCTGCTCAACCCCTTCTTTCTCAACCTCTATCTCCTGTGTGCTCAATCGTGGAAGTTGGATGCGACGTAATCGGCCAAACGAGAGCGCTCTACGCTCTTGAGTGTGATGTGCGCGTAGTGCTCCCAATTGCGCATGCGGTCAATGGCGTAGCTGAAGCCGCTGGTTGATGCGCTTAAGTAGGGCGTATCGATTTGCTTCAGGTTGCCTATTGCAACAACTTTGGTGCCTGGTCCCGCTCGTGAGATTAGGCCAAGCATTTGGGCTGCCGTTAGGTTTTGTGCCTCGTCAATTAAGAAGAACTTGCCTGAAAAGCTTCGGCCGCGCATAAAGCTCGAGCTTTTTATTTTTACGCGGTTCTTCAAAAACTCAAGGCCGGATTTTCGCTCAAAGTCGTTGCCTTCAGGGCTTGCGCTGAGAGTTTCTAGGGCGTCGGTAATCGCGCCCATCCACGGTTCTATTTTTGCCTCTTCCTCACCAGGTAAAAAGCCGATATCTTCGCCCATTGGAACCGTGGCGCGAGTGACAATAATCTCATCGTAGAATTTATCTTCGTAGCAAAGCTGCAGCGCCGCGGCCAGTGTTAGTAGGGTTTTACCAGTACCGGCATCGCCCGCAATAGTGACAAAATCGATCTCAGGATCGGTCAAAATGGAGAGGGCATAGTTCTGCTCTTTATTTCGCGCTTGTATGCCCCAGCAATGATATTGCTGTTCAAAATCCGGAAGTATCTCAATCGATGCGGTGGAGCCTTCGATCTTTCTGAGGATGCCGCGAAAGTTTTGTTGGCTCGTCGAGTCTGAATAAATGTGCGTGTTAATTGGCCAGTTGCCAATCCAAGGGGCCGTAACATGGTAAATAATGATAGTGCCGACATCTGGTGAGTCTTCTCGGTCTATCTGGATATCGACACCCGTGGCTTCCCACATGTCATCCGTAATTTCTATCTGCCCGCCAAACAGTGTTTCGTCACCAACATTGGCAACCTGATCGTTTCGATAATCTTCGGAGACAATGCCCAAAACAATGGCTTTGATGCGCATGTTGATGTCTTTGGTGACGAGAACAACGGAGATATCCTGGCTTGCAAATTTTTCTTTTAGTTCTTGAGTGACCTGAATGATTTCGTTGTCGGCGACGGTTTGTCGTTCTTTTTCAAAGGTTTGAAAAACCAACTTCCCGCCGCCATCAAGCGCAATCCCCTCATTGAGCTTGTCGATGTCCGCTCTTGAGAGTATCTCATCGAGGTAGCGGTGCGCTTGGCGCGCATTGCGGGCGGTATCGCGTTGACCGCGTTTGTGGGAGTCGAGCTCTTCAAGAACTCTAAGAGGGATAAATACAGTTTGCTCTTCGAACTTAAATATTGACTCAGGCTCGTGTAAAAGAACATTGGTATCAAGTACGTAGACTTTGTTATCGCTTTTGTTGTTGCTTATAACCATCTTTAAATCCTGCTGAGTAGGTTAATAGTTTAAACGTCGCGTCCCTCCCGCTCTTTTGCGCGCACTTTTTAGCTAAGTTGCTCAACAATGATCTTGAGTAGATCATAGGTGGTAATTATTCCGCTGACTTCATCGCCATTTTTGACGAATACTCTGTGCAAGTGTTCGTTCATCATGAGTTCGGCAACGTCTTTTACGGCGGTGTTTTCCTGAACAGAAACAAGACTAGGTGTCATGATGTCGCCGACTTCAACAGGCATGCTCGCTAGGCCTTCAAAAATCATCATGCGTAGACGACGAACTTCTTGCTGCTCTTCTTCGCTCATCTCGCCCTCATATTGCGAGCTTGAGGCGTCAAAATGGAACTCAGCAATATCTTTCAGCGTGGCAATGCCGACTATCTGGCCGTCTTCGTTGGCGACTGGGCTGCCGATAATGTCATTATCACTGAGGAATTTTTTGAAGCGCTCCATCGTCCAGCTTTGCGGAACCGATTTCACGTTCGGTGTCATGATGTCCTTGGCGGTTAGGCTGTTATTTGTCACGGTCTCGCGGCCTTGTAGTGTTAACCTAATGAATATCCATTGCTGATTGCAGTCATTTAAAGCGCGTACACTTGGTGATAGGGCTTTGGCATTGCTGCCGGCC
>NZ_LWFU01000307.1:0-6240 GCF_001635135.1 Oleiphilus sp. HI0080 | reverse complement strand
TTTAACTAAGTACGAGGAATACACAATATGAAAGTCTTACAATATCTAGCGTTGGTTTTTGTGCTGGCACTTACGTCTGTTTCGGCAAATGCTGAGGTCAAAATCGGTTTGATTGACATGAGAGCAGCTCTTTTTTCTTCAAAGGCGGCGCAAGCGTATTCTGATAAGATGGTTGCAGATTATAAGCAGCAAGATCTTGAAGTACGCGCGGTAAGTGAGGCGGCCCAGAAACTGGAAATGCGTCTTCAGAATGATGCTGCGATTATGAGCGATAGCGAGCGGGCAAAGCTGGCCGCTGATCTGGAAGAGAAAGTTCAAGAGTTTCGCTATCTGAAAACAAAGCTGGATAAAGCATTAGCGGAGAAGCGACAAGAGTTCTTGGAACAGTCTCGGCCTAATTTGGATACAGTAATCCAGAAATTGGTTGAAAAGGAATCGTTAGATTTGATTCTCCCAAGAGAAGCTGCGCTCTACGCGGCGCCTGGTATGGACTACACTTCTCAGATCATTGAAATGCTTGATGCATTAAAATAGTTTTCGGATTTTCGCGAATGCTTGATAGACGTTTTTTGCTCGGTGATCTTGCCGAGAAGATTGGCGCGCAATTGAAGGGCGATGCTGACATTTCAGTCGCTGGATTGGCAACCATTCAAGAAGCTGGAGAGGGGCATTTAACCTTTATTGCAAACCCAGCGTATAAAAAGTATCTAGGTGAGACTAAGGCTTCTGCAGTGATACTTTCGCCCAAGCTTTCTGAAGTGTTTAGCGGGAATTGCTTGATACATGATAATCCCTATTTAGCATATGCAAAACTTAGCGCTCTGTGGGACCCGGTTGTGGATTTCCAGCCTTCTATTTCTGAAGAGGCTTCGATTCATGAATCAGTCGTCATCGGAGAGGGCGTTTTCATTGCGCCAGGTGTCCGATTGAGTGCAGGCGCAGTGATCGGTGATAACGTGTATCTCGGCGAAAATGTCGTCATCGGTGCTGATTCTATTATCGGCAACAAAACGCGTATTTATCCTAGTGTGACGATCTATCACGGTGTCGTGGTTGGAGAGGGCTGCACGATTCAGTCAGGCTGCGTGCTTGGGTCCGACGGTTTTGGATTTGCCCCTGCTGACAAAGGTTGGCAGAGAATTAGTCAGCTTGGTGGTGTGACGATTGGTAATTCTGTGGAGATTGGTGCGAATACAACCATTGATCGCGGTGCGCTCGATAATACTGTTATTCATGACGGAGTGATTTTAGACAATCAGATTCAGATTGCGCATAACGTCGTGATCGGAGAGAACACCGCTATCGCGGCGTGCAGTGCTATAGCGGGTTCAACCACTCTAGGTAAAAATTGTGTTGTAGGAGGGGCGAGCGGCATCGCCGGCCATCTAGAGATCACTGATGGTGTTCATATTACTGCAATGACGATGGTTATAAAGAGCTTACCCGAGCCAGGAGTTTATTCGTCTGGTACCGGTGTTCAGTCGAACAAGGACTGGAAAAAGAGCATTGCTCGACTTCGAAGATTAGACAATACCGAGGCTCGTCTTCGAGAGCTCGAGAGGCAGTTTAAGTCTATTAATTCTAGCCAAGACGAATAAGAGGTGGTTGTGGAAAATACAGTGCGCACGATGGATATCAAAGAGATTCATGAGTATCTCCCTCACCGTCATCCCTTTCTTTTTGTGGATAGAGTGACGTCTGTCGAGGCAAATAAAAGCATCACGGGATACAAAAATGTTTCGATCAATGAGGCATTCTTTCAGGGGCACTTTCCTGATATGCCCATCTTGCCTGGAGTTTATATTCTTGAAGCGCTTGCACAAATAAGCGGAATTCTTGGGTTTGTCACTACAGACAAAAAGCCGAGTGAAAATCTAGTGCACTACTTTGCAGGCTCGAACAAGGTTCGTTTTAAGCGGCCCGTTGTCCCTGGCGATCAGCTCAGACTCGAATCGAACATACTTTCAGCTAAACACAATATTTGGAAGTTTGACTGTCGTGCTTTAGTCGATGAAGAAGTGGTGTGCGTTGCTGAGATTATGACGGCAGAGCGGGAGAGATAAGATGATTCACCCGACTGCTATTGTCGATCCAAAAGCCCAGCTTGGGTCAGATGTGAGTGTAGGGGCTTACACGGTCATTGGGCCTAACGTCGTTATCGGCGATGGTTGTGACATACGCTCGCATGTTGTGATCAATGGCCCGACAACCATCGGAAAAAACAATACGATTTACCAGTTTGCGAGTGTCGGCGAAGAGTGCCAAGACAAGAAGTATGCGGGTGAAGACACACGATTAACCATGGGTGACAACAATATCGTCCGTGAAGGCTGCACGATCCATCGCGGAACCGTCCAGGATGAGGGTCTTACATCAATTGGTAGTGATAATCTGTTTATGGCGTATGTGCACATCGCGCATGATTGCCGTATTGGTAGTCATTGCATCTTTGCAAATACTGCGACCGTCGCTGGACATGTGTATGTTGATGATTTTGTCATCCTCGGTGGCGGAACGATGGTACACCAGTTTTGTAAAGTGGGCGCTCATGCAATGAGCGCAGGTGGGAGTATCGTTTTGCGTGATATTCCCGCTTTTGTCATGGCCAGCGGGCAGTCCGCATCTGCGTACGGTCTGAACAGTGAGGGGCTTAAGCGAAGAGGTTTTTCTCCTGAGTCGTTACGCGCTCTCAAATCGGCTTATCGCACTCTTTATCGCAAAGGGCTTAAGCTAGATGATGCAATGCTCGAATTAAAGGCGATGGATGATGTCGATGGTGTCATTCGGACCTTTGTCGCTAGCATCGAGCGATCTGATCGCGGGTTGATGCGTTAGTCTATGCCTGTCGACGCTGTATCTGAAGTGGATTATCGACCGATTCATATCGGTATTGTTGTTGGAGAGGTGTCAGGGGACATTCTCGGCTCGGGATTAATGTCTGAGATCTTAAAGCGACACCCAAATGCTACTTTTAGTGGTATAGGCGGCCCCTTGATGCTGGAGCAAGGATTTGAGACCTTGTTTCCCATGGAGCGCCTCTCGGTGATGGGGTTGTTTGAGGTTTTGGGGCGTATTTTTGAGTTGATTGGAATACGGCGCGCCCTTAAACGCCACTTTGTTGAGAAGCGGCCAGACGTGTTTATAGGTATTGATGCGCCTGACTTTAATATCGGTCTTGAATTACAGTTGCGCCAGGCCGGGATAAAAACGGCACATTATGTCAGTCCGTCTGTTTGGGCCTGGCGTCAAAAGCGCGTGTTTAAGATTGCGCGCGCCGTTGACCTTATGCTCACGCTCTTCCCCTTTGAGGCCAAGTTTTATAAGCAACACCGGGTCTCGGTTCGGTTCGTCGGTCATCCGTTGGCTGATTTAATTCCAATCTCCTCCGATCGAAGCAAGGCTAGAGCCAATTTAGGTCTCACAGAAGCCGGGCCGATCGTTGCGATTTTGCCGGGTAGCAGGGCGGGCGAAATTTCACGTATAGCGGAGTCCTTTTTTGGTGCTGCCGAACAGATTAAAAATAAGTCTCCAAATGTCCGTTTTGTTATTCCCTGCGTGAATGCGAACAGGCGAGCGCAGGTTTTGGAAATTCTCGAGCGTTTTCCTGCGTTAGAGGTCGAGCTGATCGACGGTCGTTCTCGTGAGGTAATGGCTGCTTCAAATGTCGTCTTGCTCGCCTCAGGGACAGCGACATTGGAATGCATGTTAATGAAGCGTCCGATGGTTGTGGCGTATCGACTAAATAAGCTCACTTATTGGGTTATGCAGCGGCTTATTAAAACCCCTTATGTTGCGCTGCCTAATTTATTGGCAGGTAAAGAGCTTGTTCCTGAGTTGCTTCAGGATGATGCAACTGTTTCAAACATTTCAGCAGCGGTGCTTGAACGCCTTCCCGTGAGCATGGAGAAAAGCTTGCAGTCCGATTTCTCCCTGCTGCATGAATCGTTGAAGAAAAACGCCAGCTCTGAAGCTGCAGAGGCTGTTTTGGCGTTGGCAAACAAATCGTGAGTCATTTTTTTCAAGAAGATTATGTGTATGCAAAGGGATTTGTCGGCAATCTACTGGCGGGTGTTGATGAGGTCGGTCGCGGCCCTCTAGTTGGGTCGGTTGTCGCTGCTGCTGTTATCTTGGATCCTGAGGCTGAGATTTCAGGGCTTGCCGATTCGAAGAAGCTGTCTGAGAAAAAACGATTACTCATCTCTGACGAGATTAAGAGCAAAGCGCTTGCATGGTCGATTGCCGAGGCGAGCGTTGAGGAAATCGACAGGTTGAACATCCTGCATGCTTCGATGCTTGCGATGGAGCGAGCGGTCAAGAAGTTGGAACCCGCTGCGGAATTTGTTTTGGTGGATGGTAATCGAATACCAAAGTCGCTAGAAGTAGATGCCGCCCCTGTTATTAAAGGTGACGCGCTAGCAAAGAGTATTAGTGCTGCTTCGATTCTCGCTAAGGTATGGCGTGATTCGGACATGCAGCGACTTGATT
This sequence comes from Oleiphilus sp. HI0080, assembly GCF_001635135.1. NCBI lineage: Bacteria > Pseudomonadati > Pseudomonadota > Gammaproteobacteria > Oceanospirillales > Oleiphilaceae > Oleiphilus > Oleiphilus sp. HI0080. The sequence goes on along the minus strand of NZ_LWFU01000307.1, from coordinate 1,755 downwards.
CTCTCTATCCCGAATATGGTATTGGAAAGCATAAGGGATATCCAACCAAGGCACACATTGAGGCATTAGAAATATACGGCCCTTGTAAAGAGCACAGGAAATCTTTCGGTCCTGTTGCACGCCTCCTTCAAAAATAACGCAACGCTGTTTCTTAAGGCATCTAGTTACTTTTTCTCGTTTATTCCTAGTCGTCATTGTTAATGTGACTTAGCCCGTGCCTGTGATTTGCGTTATTTCACATAACTATTGATTGTCAATTTTATGGCGCATATTGCTATCAAATAGCGATGCAATTCCGTCCTTATGATCTGATCACTACTACTCTGTCGTTAATTCCAGCGGTATTGGTGAGATGTAAGATGGTTTACCAGAAGTTTCGAGCGACAGCTAAATGTTCAGTGATCATGGCAATCGCAAGTGTCTTGCTAGCATGTGGTGGCGGATCAGCTGAGGAAGGTGACGCAGGGAACCAGAACGCCCAAACAGCGCAATTTGATAGCGGCATCACGTTAACTGGCCGAGCTGTAAAGGGTGTGATTAAGTCAGGGATCGTGAATGCTTATGTTATTGAAAGCAACGCTGGGCGCTACTTATCACGCAGCAGTGCAGCTGTGGCGCCGGTGAGAACGGATTCAGATGGCTACTATAGTCTCGTTGTTCCTTCTGAGTTTAGTGGAAGTCAGTTTTTGATTGAGGTAACGGCCGACGAAACAACTAGAATGGTCTGTGAGCTAGCCGATGGCTGCGGCGACGCTTCGAGTACGCGCTTTGGAGAGGCATTTCCATTGACGGAAGATTTTGCGTTGAGTTCGGTGTCCAAGCCAATTAATGCGTCTTCTGATAACGTCGCTCATGTAACGCCATACACTCATATGGTTCGCGTTAAGGCGGAGGCGGGAATCGATGGTATGTCCGAGGATGAAATTGAGCAGTCGGTGTCGGAGGTTGAAGCGATGCTTGGGCTATCTGCACAGTCTATTTACGCCGAGCCCGTTGATTTAACGAGCGATCAAGAGTTGCGCACAGCAACGTTTGACCAGCTTGAAGTAGCGCTTCTTAGTGCTGCGATCCAAAGGTCTGAAGCTGGTGTTCAGTTTGATGATGTCTCTGACGTGCTCAGCTCTATCACGCAGCAATTGAGTCAGCATGATTCACTCGTGTTGGTTGATAATGGTTTAGAGCCTGCGGTTGCGTTGGATGACTTAATGTATGAGGCGCAGCAAGAGCTCTCTGCGCTTGCTACGTTTGTGGATGTTATTCCTCAGGATGATGTGACGCGGCTTGGTGCTGGTTTCTCCGATTTGCAGCAACAGGCTCTAGACGAGGGTTCTTCAATAACGCCTGTTCAGATTTTGGGTCAGCCAAGCGATGTTTCGGTTGAGTCGGGTGCCTCTTTTACGCTTTCGGTAGGAGCGATAGGAGGTGGAGTGCTTGCATTTCAGTGGTACAAGGATGGTCAGGAGATTGCCGGGGAGGTGGGCTCAAGCCTTGAAGTTTCTTCAGCATCCGTTGTGAGCGCCGGCCAGTACTCAGTTCGGGTAGGCAATGAAGTGGGTTCTGTGATGAGTGTGGCGGCCTCCGTTGCTGTTTCACCTCAGCAAGTGGTCCTTCATGACGTTGCACTGTCGTGGGATATTCCTCTTGAGAGAGAGGACGGTAGTGATCTTTCGTTATATGAAATTAATGGCTATACCATTGTGTACGGTGCGTCTGAGAATCAGCTTGATACAACGGTGAGTATTGTCGGTGGACAGC
>NZ_LWFU01000306.1:0-6998 GCF_001635135.1 Oleiphilus sp. HI0080 | reverse complement strand
ACTTGAGCGTGAAGGTGATGCGTTGTTGTCGCTGTCCGGTTTGTTTGACCAATACCCTGGCGTGTATAACAGCTTGTTTACCACCGACCTAGAAATTATCCCGTTCAAACCAAATGCATATCGTGGTTTTGACTTACCTGCGGAGCCTGGCTTGCTTTCGGACGGAATGCGCCTTTTGGCGCTCCTCAATCAAAATGGCGACCGAATCGCAAACATTAAATCCACGGCTGAAAAGTTGGGTGGTGCCAATCGAGAGCCGATCGTGTTGCGCGCGCTTGTTGATCAGTTCGGAACAAAACAGCGGTTTTTTGATGCAGCTCGGCTGATCGAGGCTTATGCAGAGGGCGCGACCCTGGATAAGGCGCTTTTCAATTACTCCTTACGTGCGGTACAGCTTTATGCTCAGGGCGGCCATACAATCGAGTCTTGGAAGGCAAAGGCAAACTTGGTTGATCGGTTTGGCATACGATCAGAGTTTTGGGCACGCTCTGATGCACAAACAAAGAACGCAATAAGAGACGACCTTATTGTCGTTGTTGGCGAGCTTGCACACCTCAACTTCGTTCGTATGCAAGAGTCTGAAGTGAAAGATCAAAGAACAGTTCAGCAAGCTAAGAAAGCGGCGAGTTATTACTTGCAGCTTGCCGCACTCAAACCAAATACAGTAGAGAGCTACGAGGCCATGTATCTGGCAGCACAAGCGCTTGAAACTTCGGGCCAGACAGCCAAGGCCGGTGAACTGTACGCTACAGCCGCTTATTCCGGCTTAGCGCATCAATACCAAGCTAAATCTGCGTACGCCGCATTTTATCTGGCGAGTGGGCGCGGTGTTGGCGGTAGTGATACGGCTGAAGAATGGTCAGAGACTCGGTTTGAATTGGCACAGAAATACTTGAGCGCATTTCCTGGGCACGATGCTGCCGCGACAACCGCACTAGCGACCGCGAGCGCGTATGTTTCGAGTGGGAACGAAGAAAGCGCGACTCGCCTTTTTGAGAGCTACGATGCCTTCACAAATGCTGAGCCCAATCAGCGACTTGCCGCTGCGATCAGCCTTGCAGGCTTGTATTATAACGGTGCAGAAGAGTACGCAGGATTTTATCGGGCCGAGCAGCAATACCTTGCTGCCGATCAACTAGCGCGTAGCATCATCAAGGCCCAAGAAATCGAGGGTGATTCAGATGTCTCCAAGTCTCAGCGCATTGCTGTCACCGAGAGTGCGCGCCGCAGCATTGACGATATTTCAAATGGGATTGCGAATTCGCGCTTTAAGCTAGCGGAACTGGCAGAGACACCTGAACAATCCATCGAGCACTATGCGTCGATTTTCGATGCGTTTTCCCAGCATCCGCTCGCGCCAGATGCTGCATTTAATGGTGCTAGTGTCGCAGTTCAGAATAAACGCTGGGCGCAAGGGGCCGCCATGCATCAAGTATTCTTGGAAGCCTTTCCTTCTAACAAGCTGACTGAAATAAGTCGGCAACAACTTATCGTTTCTCTAGAGATGTTGGGTAGAACGCAGGAGGCGGCTGACGAATTGATGGTGCAGGCGAGGTTGTTGGTTGATAAGGATCGAACTCTTTCGGCGAACTCTGCGTACAGTGCTGCCGGTTACTATGCAGCTAACGATTTCCCACTGCTCGCGCGTGAGAGCTATGAGTGGTTACTTCGCAGTCATCCAGAGCGTCCTGAGCTCGCCGTTGAAGCGCTGTCATTCATGGTTGATCAAGCCGAGCCAGGTAGTGCTGAGTCGCGATCCGCCTCTGAACGGCTCGTCTCGTATGTTGAAGAGAACAAACTCGACGATGAGCGAAGCGCCAGTTTAGCGGCGGTAAATGCGCTGCGAATTGCTTCAGTCGAGCGCGATGCATTCAATGCAATGTCAATTTCACAGCCTTTTAAATCGAGCTTAAAGAAAAAAACGGCCGCACTTAACCGTTGTACAGAAGCATATAAGCGCGTCGTGAAATTCGGGATTGCAGAATATACGAATGCGGCGCGTTTTGAGATGGGGGACATATATCAAGGGCTAGCGCATGCGATCATGGATTCGGAGCGTCCTTCGGGCTTAAGTGCGCTTGAACAAGAACAGTATGCGATTCTTTTGGAAGAACAAGCAATTCCGATTGAAGAAGAAGCTATCGCGTTGCATGAGCAGAATGTCAAAACGCGCGGCAATAACCGAGCCGATGAGTGGATAAGTGCCAGTTACGCAGCGCTAGCTCGGCTAAATCCAAGTCTTTATGCACGACCAATAATAGGACCAAGTCATGCCCCGGTTAGTTACTAAAATTTGTGGTCTACTAGCCCTGCTAATTTTGTTGCCGGGCTGTATGACTCAGCAGGTTAAGACACCGTCCGACATTGGCGCGCAACCCAGACAAATAAGTGCGGTATCAACAAAAAAAGTAAGCCCTGAAGATGCGCCAAGAATGCAGGCTGTTGAGCAAGCGATGCAGGAAGCCGACTATGACACGGCATCACAACTTGCTGGAGATTTGCTGAAGACGTATCCAAATAACGCGCCCCTCCATATCAATTTGGGCGTTATCGACTTGAAGCTACAGCGTTACGACGATGCGTTAACGCACTTCAATAGAGGCTGCGAGCTCGACCCAAGCAATATCCACTGCCCATTGTTTAAAGGAGAGGCCTTGTTAGCCCTCGCACGCTACGAAGATGCAGAAACAGAGTATTTGCGTGCGCTGGCATTAGACGATACCTCACTCTATGCGCATTATGGACTTGGGGTTATCTACGATTTGTATTTAATGAAGTACGATCTCGCTGAAGATCATTATCAAGCGTTTATCGACGGCGCGGATGAAGAAACGAACGCCGAGGATGTAAAAAGGGTTAAGATCTGGAAGCGTCTTTTGAAGAGGAAAGCATCCTAATGTTAAAAACTCTCCTGCACGCTGGTCTCTTTTTGGCTTTTATGTTGAGCGGATTGGCTGTATACGCGTCGGAGCCTAGCTCTAAAAAAGGGCAAACCATCGCAATCATAGGTAACTCTGAGTTACCGAAGATTGATGTTGCGCTACCATGGCGTGTGGCGAGTGACAAAGACGCAACGAAGATCGAGTTGACGCCGCAGAAAATGCCCGATGCGCTGAAGCCTACAGATATCAGCGAACATCGCGAACGTGTTTATTTCGAGAGATATATAAAAGTATCGACCGAATCCTTCACGAATTAAAATTCTCAATCTATCGTTAGTAATAACGCTTAGAAACAATCGATTAAAGGGAGATAACATTGGATACAGTGGTTAAGTTTTTTCAAGATGGCGGTTCTTTTATGTATCCCATTGCGGTTGTTTTAGCGATAGGTCTGGCGATTGCTGTAGAGCGGTTTATTTTTTTAACCGGTGCAAAGTCAACAAACCGCCGAGTATTTGAAGATGAATTGCTTCCCCTACTATTGAAAAACGAGTTCATTAAAGCGGGTGAGAAAGCGCGGAAAGGAAAGGCTGCAATCTCAACAATGCTCGACATTGGTCTCACTCGGCATAATGCAGGTCGCCCTCGGGACGAAATCGAGTATGCAATGGAGGAGTCTCTAATGGAGATTTTGCCGCGACTTGAGAAACGTACACCGTATCTCGCCATGCTGGCGAACGTTGCTACGTTATTGGGTTTGCTAGGCACGATCATCGGACTTATTGCAGCATTTACCGCCGTTGCCAATGCTGATCCCGCACAAAAAGCGAACCTGTTATCTCAAAGTATCTCGGTCGCCATGAACACAACAGCATTTGGCCTTATGGCAGCAATTCCACTCTTGTTGATCCATTCATTTCTTCAGGCCAAAACAAATGAGATTGTCGATAGTTTTGAAATGGCCGGCATCAAGGTGTTGAACCTATGTGCTTCCAGTCGCGATTAGAGGTTAGGAATTAGCTATAACACGCTATTTATGATGTCTTCCTCTCTTTCTCATCAAACGTTGCCTTGGTCGGATGTACGCTCGGAGCGAAAGCTCTTTCGCGTTTCTCTTGGCTGTGTGTTTGCGATATTTGTCACTGTAGCAGTTGTGGTTAATTTCTACGAAGTGCCAGAGCCTGACCGTGAGTCGCTGGAAGAAATTCCTCCGCAACTCGCAAAACTTCTGAAAGCGGAAAAAGCGAAAAAAATAGAACCGATTAAGACGGAGAAACCTCCACTCGTGGAGCCAAAAAAGGTTGAAGCGCCAAAGCCAAAGCCTAAAGTTGCCCCGAAGCCTACTCCAAAGGTAAGCCCAAAGGATTCCGTTAAGAAGCCTCGAGCGCTCAAAGAGACCAAGAAAAGTACTGAAAAACAGATTCAGCAAGCGCGCAACGTAGCAAAACAAAGCGGCATTTTGGCAATGCAGAGCGAAATGGCAGCATTAAGCAGTTCAGTGTCGTCCGATGGCTTTTCTAGCTCTATTAAGTCGACGAGCCAGCGTTCTGCCAGTGCTTCTGCGAGAAAGGTGGATACCGTAAATGAGTCGGCGCTAACCGCAACGTCCGGTGTTAACGCACCGGACAAACAGAACGTCGCCACTCAGAGTATCGACTTGGAAGCGAGCGCTTCGGAGCGGCTTGAAGTTACGTCGGAGGAGATCGCATTAGCCAAAGCTGAGCGTGAAGAGGCTAACACCCGAAAAGACGAAGAGATTCAAATTGTCGTTGAAGGGCTACGCTCCACATTCAACCTGCTTTACAACCGTGCATTGCGCGATGACCCTTTCCTAGAAGGGATGCTAGAACTTGTTATTCGGATCGAGCCCAACGGAGTGGTATCTCGCGTCGACATTGTCCAAAACACCCTCGAAAACGATGCGTTCGTGGCAAAGCTGATCGCTCGAATGAAGCTCACAAATTTTGGTGCATCTGGCAACAAAGCAATCGAAAAAAACCTGCCTTTCGAATTTAGTCCCAGTTAAGTTCATACTCTGCATGCACGTTAGTGGTGCTCGCTATCCTGGACAAACAATGACTGCGCTATTTTGGTGCAGTCTTTTGAGTCCCTAGTATCGGGATCACGTACCCCCGCCTTTATAAAGAGGGAACGGGCGACTAAATTTAAAAATATTTCCCTCTGGTACGCATCGTGCTAAACCAGTGTAGTACTCCTAGGTAACGACTATAAAGTACCTGATAACAACAAATCATTCGGCTTGGACTATGCGCGACAAAGAATATAATCAAGCGTTCATCGACAAACATATGCTGCCCGACGCGTACTTATCGACAGCGAAACGGTATTTTGATCCTGTCGCCGAAGCACTCATCTCTATTTTGACTTCCAGTCCTGATAAATCCTTACTTATTGCTCTGTCTGGGAGTCAGGGTTCCGGTAAATCGACGTTAACGGATTACCTTGCATGCTTTCTGAAATCGGAGGGCGTTCAGGTTCTAACTATTTCGCTAGATGATTTTTATCTCTCAAAAGCAGGGCGTGCTCATCGCGCTGCGACGTTGCACCCCCTACTAGAGACTCGCGGCGTACCGGGAACTCACGATACGGAGAAGCTGCAAGAGGTGCTTGCCAAGTTCAAGCAGGGTGCGCTTTTAGGTGAGGTAATACCGAGTTTTGATAAGTCGAAGGACGATTTGAAGCCCAAAGAGAAGTGGCACAGGGTGAGTCAAAACCCACAGGTCCTAATTCTTGAGGGATGGTGTTTAGGCGTTGAGCCAGTGGAGGAAAGCGCACTGCATTCGCCTTGTAACAAGTTTGAAAGTGAGCGCGATTCTGATGGTAACTGGCGAAGACTGGTAAATAGGTATATCCAAGATGAATACGCTCAGATTCATAGAATGTTCGATTATTGGCTGTTTCTCCAAGCACCAAGTTTTGAGTCGGTTTATAGCTGGCGCTTGGAGCAAGAAGAAAAGATGCGTGCGGCGATAGCCACGAATAAGTCGAAAGCGGTATCGGGCGAACCCGCTGAAAATGAGCAAGGGGCGCACACTCCAGTGGTAGGTATGACGCCAGCAGAGATACATGCGTTTATCCAATATTACCAGCGGCTTACAGAGCGAGTTTTAGCGTCGTTAGCCGATAAAGCGGATGTTGTTTGGAAGCTAGACGATAATCGTAAGATTGTAACGATGCGAGCAAAAGGATTGTTTGCTGAACATAGAATTGATTTAGGCAGGGTAAGCTGATGTCGCGCGTTAAAGGATCGATTGTTTTTACTGACTTGGATGGCACGCTGTTAGACCATGATGATTATTCATTTTCTGCTGCAGCCGGTGCTTTAGAAGCGCTTAAACGCGAGGGAGTGCCGATTGTTCCGGTTACTAGCAAGACCAAAGCTGAGCTTCTTAGCCTTCGAGACGCGATTGGGCTTGAGACACCATTTGTGGTCGAAAATGGTGCTGGAATATACATCCCAAAGGGCTATTTTCTCTTCAATGACGACTCATTGATAGATGCAGGTTCATATTGGTGCAAGCGCTTTGCGCCCCCAAGGTCTAAGCTAACCGAGCTGGTGATGAACGCGCCAGAGGCTCTTAGAATGAGCATGCGCACCTTCTCCGAAATGACGATATTGGAACTGTCTGAACTCACCGGTTTGACGGAAGCACAAGCTGAGCTTGCGGCCGCGAGAGAGTTTTCAGAACCAATAGAGTGGACCGGTGAAGATAGTGACGCATCCGAACTCAAAGACTATGCACGGCAGCATGGATACGATTTGATAAAGGGTGGTCGGTTTTTCCACCTAACGAACGGGTACGACAAGGGGCAAGCCTTATACTGGTTAAAGCAGCAGTACAGTCGGGCGAATCCAAATCAGGCGCAGTTCGCCATCGCGCTCGGAGATAGTGCCAATGATATCGATATGCTTGAAGCGGCGGATCAGGCGATCATCATTAAAAACCCGCATTCAAAAACCATAGAGCTAGCGCCTGGAATTCCCGTTATCCGAAGCGCACAAGCAGGCCCATCCGGTTGGGCAGAATCATTAAGCAGTTTCCTTAATTTAGACTTGCCCTGAGGTGTCACCAGCATGGCTGATTTTTATCAAAA
>NZ_LWFU01000305.1:0-360 GCF_001635135.1 Oleiphilus sp. HI0080 | reverse complement strand
GTGCTTGGGCGCGGTGCAGTCTATGTTGACGGCAAGCCGGTTGAGGCGACACTAAAGCTTCGGGTCAGTGGGCGCTTTGTGGTGCAGGCAGGCAAGAAGAAAATTGCTCGGGTGGTTATTAAGTAGTCGTTGCGCGTTGAAACTCGATTTTTTATAAAAAAGGTGTTGACCGCAAGGTCAGGATATTTATAATGCGCGCTCGCTTTGAGAGACAGCCCGCAAGGGTTGAACGAAAAGCGAAGACGAGCCGGGTTAGCGGANATATAGGCTATATAAGTACCTGGTTTTGTTGATAACTTTTCGCTGATTTGTTGGCTTCAAAAAATAAATCAGAAACTTCAAAAAAGTCGTTGACAAGAA
>NZ_LWFU01000304.1:0-293 GCF_001635135.1 Oleiphilus sp. HI0080 | reverse complement strand
CCAATCATCCCTGGATCTGCTTTGATGGCATTGAACGGTGAAGATGACAACGAGCTAGGTACTACAGCCGTTAAGAAACTTGTTGAAGCACTTGATACGTATATTCCAGAGCCAGAGCGTGCAGTCGATCAGCCATTCCTAATGCCAGTAGAAGATGTATTCTCTATCTCTGGTCGTGGTACGGTAGTAACTGGTCGTGTTGAGCGTGGTATCATCAAGGTAGGCGAAGAGATCGAGATCGTTGGTATCCGCGACACTCAAACGACTACGTGTACTGGTGTTGAGATGTTCCG
>NZ_LWFU01000303.1:0-202 GCF_001635135.1 Oleiphilus sp. HI0080 | reverse complement strand
AAGAAAAAAGCGGCTCAAGAGCCTGACGACGAGGTGATCAATGACTCCATCATGGATCAGCTAAACGACACTTCAATTGAAGATGTTGACTTTGATGCGGAGCCAGAGCCAGAACCAGAACCAGAGCCAGAACCAGAACCAGAACCAGAGCCAGAGCCAGAGCCAGAGCCAGAACCAGAGCCAGAACCAGAGCCAGAACCAG
>NZ_LWFU01000302.1:0-386 GCF_001635135.1 Oleiphilus sp. HI0080 | reverse complement strand
TGGCAGTCAGAGGCGATGAAGGACGTAGAAACCTGCGATAAGCGTTGGTAAGCTGGTAAACGAGCTTTGACCCAACGATTTCCGAATGGGGAAACCCATCCGTCATAAGGCGGATATCCTGCACTGAATTCATAGGTGTAGGAAGCGAACCCGGAGAACTGAAACATCTAAGTACCCGGAGGAAAAGAAATCAACCGAGATTCCCCTAGTAGCGGCGAGCGAACGGGGATCAGCCGATGGTTGTTGTGTTAGTGGAATGCTCTGGAAAGTGCAGCAATAGAGGGTGATAGCCCCGTACACGAAGACACAGCGATCACATATTAAGTAGGACGGGACACGTGTTATCTTGTCTGAAGATGGGGGGACCATCCTCCAAGGCTAAATAC
>NZ_LWFU01000300.1:0-878 GCF_001635135.1 Oleiphilus sp. HI0080 | reverse complement strand
AACAATCCATGTTGCCTCGCCTGACGGCGAAACCCAGCAAACTAATCGAGACTTTATCCTGTGATCTCAACGATAAACTACAACAGGTCAGTCGGCGCATCGAAAACGGTGACAACCAAAACGTTATCCTGCGCAATCGCACCGGTAAAACAAAGTGGCGGCTGCCCTCAACCGGTGTTAAAAGTATGCTGAACAACCCGTTCTTTGACCAGATAAAACCGATTAATATTACCGATGTACTGCGCTACGTGGATCAGGAGACTGGCTTTCTGGACAACTTTGAACATGTACTACCTGTCCAGTCGAAAGGCCGTGCGAATGTTAATGATCTGTTGGCCGTTATTATTGGTAACGGCACTAATTACGGGCTGTACGGCATGGCCAATATCTCCGACCGGGCGTATGACCAACTAAAAGGTATCCAAGCCAATTACCTGCGGCCGGAGACGCTAAATAATGCCAATGATGTAATCAACAACCCGGTCGCCAGGCTGGCCATCTTTAAACACTACAATATCCAGGAAGACCTCATCCATGCCAGTGCCGATGGGCAAAAGTTCGAGAGCCGGTTGGAGACTTTTAAAACCCGGTACTCCTCAAAATACTTTGGTACTAACAAAGGCGTCTCGGCCATCACTTTGATAGCCAATCACGCAGCGCTAAACGCCAAGGTGATTGGCTCCAACGAACATGAATCCCACTACATCTTTGATTTGTTGCAAAGCAATACATCAGAGATACAACCCGATGTATTATCGACCGATACCCATGGGGTTAATCATGTAAATTTTGCCTTGTTGGATCTGTTTGGCTACACCTTTGCCCCCAGATATGCCCAGTTCGGCAAGGTCATTGAAGAGATGTTCAAAGTCAGTGAA
>NZ_LWFU01000299.1:0-1030 GCF_001635135.1 Oleiphilus sp. HI0080 | reverse complement strand
GCAGCTAACTGGTATCTTCGACTGCCGCTAGCTTAGGGAGCAAGTCCCATCACCGGCAGCAGCGTACCTTCTCCCGAAGTTACGGTACCATTTTGCCTAGTTCCTTCACCCGAGTTCTCTCAAGCGCCTTGGTATTCTCTACCTGACCACCTGTGTCGGTTTGGGGTACGGTTTCTTTATATCTGAAGCTTAGAAGTTTTTCCTGGAAGCAGAGCATCAACCACTTCAATCCCGTAGGATCTCGTCATCAGTTCTCAGCCTTAGGGGACCGGATTTGCCTAATCCCCCAGCCTACAACCTTAAACATGGACAACCATCGCCATGCTGGCCTAGCTTTCTCCGTCTCTCCATCGCAATATAAAGAAGTACAGGAATATTAACCTGTTTCCCATCGACTACGCTTCTCAGCCTCGCCTTAGGGGCCGACTCACCCTGCGCCGATTAGCGTTGCGCAGGAACCCTTGGTCTTCCGGCGGGGAAGTTTTTCACTCCCCTTATCGTTACTCATGTCAGCATTCGCACTTCTGATACCTCCAGCAAACCTCTCGATTCACCTTCAACGGCTTACAGAACGCTCCTCTACCATATAGATAAATCTATATCCGCAGCTTCGGTTCATAGTTTGAGCCCCGTTAAATCTTCCGCGCAGGCCGACTCGACTAGTGAGCTATTACGCTTTCTTTAAAGGATGGCTGCTTCTAAGCCAACCTCCTAGCTGTCTAAGCCTTCCCACATCGTTTCCCACTTAACTATGAATTTGGGACCTTAGCTGGCGGTCTGGGTTGTTGCCCTCTCCACAACGGACGTTAGCACCCGCAGTGTGTCTCCCGTGCTCGCACTCATAGGTATTCGGAGTTTGCATGGGGTTGGTAAGTCGGGATGACCCCCTAGCCCAAACAGTGCTCTACCCCCTATGGTGATACACGAGGCGCTACCTAAATAGCTTTCGAGGAGAACCAGCTATCTCCGAGTTTGATTAGCCTTTCACTCCTATCCACAAGTCATCCCCTGGCTTTTCAACGACAGTGGG
>NZ_LWFU01000298.1:0-7583 GCF_001635135.1 Oleiphilus sp. HI0080 | reverse complement strand
GTCATTTAACTCAAAGGGAATAATGTCGTTGACGGCATAGGTGTTGCCATCAAGCTGTATTTTAGACGCGTCCGTAGAAATCGAACCAAGACCAAGATTGGTAATATCGATATCTGCCGCCAATGCCTCGCCCGCTTTATCGTATCGACCAGCTTCTAGCGTGTCGATGTTCATCTGAACATCTGCTTCCATGCCAAGGGTCACGCGCGTGTAACTCGTTGAACCAAGCTGTTCAACATCAAAAGCGACTGCCGCCTGACCAGAGAATTCGCTAAGCTCTTCGTCAGATATTGGCTGTAATTCAGCCAACACTGTCGCTGGCAGACAAACAGCTGCAGCAAACAGTAACTTGAGCGTGCGAATTTCCAAAAATTTCACGATGATAAATACCTTTTAAATCTCTTCGCGTTCGGCAGTCCATGATCAGTCTTCAAGTCTTATTGTTTTAATAATTGTTCTTTTGTTTCAGAGCGTAACCTTAACTGAAGGGCAGACAGGCTTATGTGATCACGGACACAGAGAGATCGTGAACACCTCCCAAAACACCGTGCTTTATTCACAAACAAGAACCTGATCACACTTACAAAACAACGCCCAAAAAGAAGCTTGGGATAAATAGATCAAGACGGAAAACAATTTAGAAGAGAACAGGATAACAGAGCGACCGCACACCTCAGCTCGCTCATCTGTAAACAATAAAAAAACCCGCAATAAATGCGGGCTTTTTTATTAAGAGATAAGTCTACTCTGCGGCAGAACTTACCAGCTCTTTCAATTCACCAGACTCATACATTTCACTAACAATATCGCAACCACCGACAAGCTCACCCTTTACGTAAAGCTGCGGAAAAGTAGGCCAATTCGAATATGTTTTCAGATTCTCGCGAATCTCTGGGTTATCAAGAATGTTGATATAAGCGAATCGCTCACCACAAGCCATAAGGGCCTGGACCGTTCGAGCAGAAAAACCGCACTGCGGCTGCTGCGGAGTCCCCTTCATATACAACAAGATGGAGTTCTCTTCAATTTGCTCTTTTATTGCATCCATAATGGACATAAAAACTACCTTTTTACACAGAAAAGTTAAAACGGATGTTACCAGTTATTCAACAGGCGACCAACCTCCACCGCCAGGTGTTTCTATGGTTATGGTGTCTCCAGCAAAAACTTCAAGCGCTCTTTTTGACGAAATACGAACGCCATTGAGGTAATTTTCGCCTGATTTACCAGACGCAGCATTGATCCCCCATGGCCGCGAGACACGACGGTCGGTTAAAAGAGTAACGGACGTCGGCTCCAAAAAGGTGTAAGAACGCTTCAAACCATCTCCGCCACGCCTCTCACCTGCGCCACCAGATTGACATCGTAATCCATACTGATCAATGCGCAACGGATAATGCAGTTCGAGACTTTCGACAGGTGTATTAAGCGTATTGGTCATGTGGCATTGCACTGCATCCAAACCATCACCATGAGCGTGAGCCCCCATGCCACCACCAAGTGTTTCGTAGTAATCCCATCTTCGACGATGCACACCACCGGAACTTCCCATTGCAATGTTATTCATTGTGCCTTGTGACGCGGCTGGCATATCAAGTCCCAATTTGGCGAAGGCCCCCTGAACCAAATCGACCACACGCATACTGGTTTCTACATTGCCGGCAGCGACAGCTGATCCAGGATTCGCATTTAAAATAGACCCTTGAACCGCATTCATTCTTATATGGCGAAACACACCGTCACACTTAGGGGCATACTCAGGTAGCATGCAAGCAATAACGTAATAGACTGATGCAGCGGAAACACTTAAAGGACAATTGAGATTTCCCGTTACCTGCGCACTGCTGCCCTTGAAGTCAAATAGAAGCTCTTCTCCACTCCGTTGGAGCTGCAACTTAAGTCGAATCGGATTATCGTGAAAACCATCACCATCAAGCACATCTTCAAAATGTGCTACGCCCTCCGGAATTTGGCTAATCAAACGCTTCATCAACTGCGCGCCATATTGATGAAGCGCAGCATTCATCCGATCGAAAAAGTCGATCGGCTCATCTTGAATAACGAGTATTGCCTCCAAGCGCATCAATCCGGTTTTGTTCGCGCTTATCTGGGCAACAAAGTCCTCTGGCAGTGCACCGGAACACTCGGGATCAATGCCTCGTATCTGGCTCGCAAGCTCCTCATTAAGCTGACCCGACTCCAGAAGCTTCTTTGGCGGCAGTATCACGCCCTCCTCTTCAAGCGCAGAACTTAAAGGCATTGAACCTGGGGCACTCGCACCGATATTTGCATGATGGGCTCGATTAACAACGAACCCGCTCAGCTCACCATGGATAAACATGGGTGCAATCATGGTCACATCAGGCAAGTGTGTCCCGCCTTGAAATGGATCATTCACCACGACCATATCACCCTGTTGCCAATCGAATTGCGCGACGAGGCTTCTCATGGCATAGGCCATACTCCCCAAGTGAACCGGAATGTGTGCCGCCTGGGCAAGAATTGCGCCCTCTCGATCAAATACTGCGCATGAAAAATCAAGGCGATCCTTTATATTTGGAGAAAATGCGCTTCTTTGTAGCACGTACCCCATTTCATCACAGACCGCGTTTAGTTTACCCAAAAAAATGGCAAGCTCGACCCCACTTACCGCTTCTGATTCGATCATTATTCGTCCTAAACCACCCGCCAAGGTGAATTACTTTAAAAACCGCCCGTATAATCTCACTCTTTTGCTAAACTCTCTATCATCATTTGGAATATCACGCCTTGCTCGGCAAAGATACGCTAGGTACCCACTGCATGACTGAACAAACCATTATGAACACATACGGAAAGCTTTCGGTTTCATTCGAGAGCGGCGACGGGTGCTGGTTATTTGATACCGACGGCAACAAATATTTCGACACATTTACAGGCGTTGCGGTTAGCGGCCTTGGGCACTCTAATCCGGCGATCGCAAAAGCAATTAAAGATCAGGCGTCTCGGCTTATTCACTGCTCCAACGTGTTCCACAACCCCCTTCAACAAGAGCTAGCCGAAAAGCTTTGCTCTCTAACGAATATGGATAATGCCTTTTTATGTAATTCAGGCGCCGAGGCAAACGAAGCGGCTATCAAAATTGCACGTAAATATGGCAATGAACGCAACATCAATACTCCGACTATTGTAACCATGAAACGCGCTTTTCATGGTCGAACAATGGCGACGATCTCCGCGTCTGCCAACCCTAAGGTACAGAAAGGTTACGAACCGCTTTTGTCAGGCTTCGTTCAAGTTGAACTGAATGATTTGAGCCAACTTAGAGACCTCTGTCGCTCTCGGGATGACCTTGTCGCTATTATGCTCGAGCCCATTCAAGGAGAAGCCGGTATTTTTCAAGCAAGTGACGAGTATCTGAAGGGTATTCGCTCTCTTTGCGATGAGCACAGTTTGCTGATGATTTGCGATGAAATTCAATCAGGCTGTGGACGAACAGGTGCTTTCTTAAGCTACCAACATACCGATGCAACACCTGACATCGTAACAATTGCAAAAGGCTTAGGTAATGGCTTTCCCGTAGGCGCCTGCCTTGCTCGCGGTGCAGCGAGCCAAGTATTAAAACCTGGAAGTCATGGAAGTACTTTTGGAGGCAATCCATTAGCGAGCAAAGCCGCCTTGACGGTTCTAGAGCAAACTCAGAGCCTTGATTTGATCCAGCGCGCGCAGCTTCTCGGAGAGCATATTTTAAACGAGCTGCGAGACGCGCTGCTAGGCGCGGATTATGTTGCAGATGTTCGGGGGCGAGGCCTCATGATCGGCATCGAAATGTCTGACCCTTGCTTCGCTTTAGTGCCGATCGCCAAAGAAAAAGGCATACTTTTGAACGTAACAGCGGATAAGGTGATTCGGCTTCTACCGCCTCTAACGATGAGCAATGAAGAATGCGAGTTTTTGATTGATGCCGTTATCCAAATCATCCGCCTATATGCCGCAGATGATCGCGCTAAGCCTCGACATAGCTAACACAACAGAGGTACATTCAGCCTATACTCAAAGATAGACAGGCTGTCTCTCATCAGTAAACATCAGGATGCTCATGGCACTTAGACATTTTCTTTCACTTGATGACTTATCAAGCAAAGAGCTCAAACAAATTATTCGTCGCTCGATCGACCTAAAAGCCGAACACAAGTCTGGCACCATTTTTGAACCTCTTAAAAACCGTGTGCTTGCTCTTATCTTCGAGAACTCATCCACCAGAACACGTGTCTCTTTTGAATCTGCCATGGCCCAGTTTGGCGGTTCGACTGTATTTCTATCACCTCAGGACAGTCAACTAAGTAGGGGCGAAACAATCGGGGATAGCGCTCGAGTACTCTCTCGGCTTGTCGATGCAATAGCTGTGCGCACCTACGAACACAAGAAATTGGAAGCCTTCAGTGAGCACTCGAACGTACCAGTGATTAACGCACTGAGTAATCAATTTCACCCCTGTCAGCTGCTAGCAGATATGCAGACCTATCAAGAGCATCGCGGCTCGATTAAAGGCAAAAATGTTTTATGGGTAGGTGATGGAAATAACGTCTGTAATACTTTCGTGCAAGCCGCGCGTCTTCTTGACTTCAAACTCACCATCGCATCCCCGACAAAATATGCCCCAGCACTTGCAACCAACCCAAAACATGCGGATCATTGCCGACTTATAGAAACGCCCGAGCAGGCTATTTCAGAAGCGGATCTCGTAGTAACCGATGCATGGTGCTCAATGGGACAGGAAGATGAAGCAGCGCAACGCGCTATCGATTTTCAAGGCTATCAGGTTAACGAACACCTGCTGCAAGCAGCAAAAAAAGACACACTTTTTATGCATTGCCTTCCCGCTCATAGAGGTCAAGAAGTAAGCGAGACCCTTCTGGACTCCCATTACTCCGTAGCATGGGATCAAGCTGAGAATAGACTGCATGCACAAAAAGCCCTGCTTGAGTTTCTTCTTTGCAACGTTTAACAACTAAGAGCCGTAATGAGCACCTTTTTAGAAGTCGATAGCTTGCTGTGTCAGTATGACGAGAACATCATATTAAAGGATTTAGGCTTCCACCTCGGGAAAGGCGAAATTGCTTCCTTACTTGGTCCTAGCGGATGCGGAAAAAGCACCCTTCTTAGAGCAATCGCGGGCTTTGAGACTCCGCAGAAAGGTTCAATCGCAATAAACGGAAAAGTACTGAGCGACAAAACCACCAACATTGCTCCTGAAAAACGAAGAATCGGTATGGTGTTTCAGGACTATGCCCTTTTCCCGCATTTCACCATTCAGCAAAATATTGCTTACGGCTTATCAAAGAAACAACGCATGGGCAGTGATGATCGCATTGACCGCTTGCTAAAACTCGTTGACCTTAGTGGCTTCAATCAACGCTACCCTCACGAGCTATCTGGCGGTCAGCAGCAACGGGTCGCTCTCGCACGAGCACTCGCTCCTGAACCCGAACTAATACTGCTTGATGAACCCTTTTCAAATCTCGACGCTGATCTTCGAACACGACTCGGAATTCAAGTTCGGGAAATCTTAAAGTCACTGGAAATTAGTGCAATTCTCGTAACACACGATCAGCAAGAAGCGTTTGCCATGGCAGACCATATTGGGTTGATTAATCAAGGAAGCATTACACAATGGGGCACGCCATACGATCTATACCATGAGCCAAGCTCACGCTTTGTCGCGCAGTTCATCGGCCGAGGTAGCTTTCTAAAGGGAATCTCTGAAACGCATGAACGCTTCACGACGGAAATAGGACCCATCGAAGGTAATCGCTGCTATGCATGGCCAGAAGGAACACCGGTAGATATTCTATTACGTCCAGACGACGTGATGTATTCCGAGCACTCCCAAACGACCGCAACGATCTGCTCTAAAACCTTTGCAGGAACAGCGACACATTACATGCTTTCGCTTGAAAGCGGCGCAAAAATTGAAGCCGCTTTCCCAAGCCATCAAGACTTTAAAATTGGCGATGTAATAGGCTTTGAACTAGACACCGAGCATTTAATCGCCTTCAAATAGCTCGTCATTAGCCCCTAAGCCAAGTTAATGCGCGCCGCTCAGCCTTCTGGCTTGAATGCTCTAACGCACCCAACGGCCATCTGCCAACCCGAGGCCAAGCGAGACCGATCATCGTTTGATATCTTGGAGTCAAATCGACGCTCCAACTGCCATTTGCTCGCCACCTCTTCTAAGCTTGCAAACAACCCTGCTTGGACCGCCGCAACATAGGCCGCTCCCAACGCAGTTGTTTCGACTATTTGTGGACGCTCGACAGTCACATCACATAAATCTGCTAGGCATTGAGAAAACCAATCGTTGACGACCATACCGCCGTCCACGCGCAAAGTATCGATACTTGCACCATCTTTTTGCATTGCTGACAAAAGATCTCTCGTCTGATGCGCAACTGCTTCTAAACCTGCCGTCACGACCTCTTTCGCGCCCGTATCGCGCGTCAGGCCCAATACAGCGCCTCGCGCATCTGGATCCCAATATGGAGCTCCTAACCCAGTAAAAGCAGGAACCACATATAACTTGTTTTGGTAACCCACTTCGCTCGCTATCGATTCCGATTCACCTGCTGAGTTAATCACGCCCAGGCCATCTCGTAACCATTGAACTGCCGCACCAGCCACGAAAATACTGCCTTCTAACGCATACGTGGTCATACCACCCATTCGATATCCGACGGTTGTCAGCAGCTTATTCTCCGATGACAAAGCCTTCTCGCCTGTATTCAGAATAACGAAGCAACCCGTACCATATGTACTTTTAAGCATGCCTTCGCTAAAACATGCCTGGCCAACTAAAGCAGATTGCTGATCCCCGATAAGTGCGCACACTGGTATATTTACACCAAGTAACTCCTTTGCAGTCTCCCCGAAGTCCGCAGCACAGTCTTTCACCTCAGGAAGCAATGAGGCTGGCACATCAAAAAGCTGGAGCAGCTCATCGTCCCACTGCTGCTCATGAATATTAAACAGATTGGTTCGAGAGGCATTGGTGGCGTCTGTTGCATGCTGCTTACCACCGGTCAAACGCCAGAGTAAGAAGCTATCCACCGTTCCAAAAGCTAAGTCGCCGTTCTCCGCCGCTACTCTAGCGCCATCGACATGATCCAAAATCCAAGCTATTTTCGTTGCCGAAAAATAAGGATCCAGCACAAGTCCCGTTTTACTCGTTAACGTCTTCTCGTCAAACTGAGACCGGATCTTCTCGCATTGTTTGGCGGTTCTTCGATCTTGCCAAACAATCGCGTTATACACTGCCTTGCCAGTCTTTCGATCCCAAACAACGGTTGTCTCTCGTTGATTAGTAATACCTATTCCTGATATCTGCTCCGGATTAACACCTGCGTCTGCTACAACCTTGCGCATCACATCCAGCGTTGTGCTCCATATCTCTTCGGGGTCATGCTCAACCCAACCGTTATGAGGAAAAAACTGAGTGAATTCTTCTTGCGCTGTCGCTATATGCGCACCACGCTCATTAAAAAGTAATGCCCTTGAACTAGTGGTTCCTTGATCAAGCGATAGAATAAATCGATTCATTGTTATTT
>NZ_LWFU01000297.1:0-10505 GCF_001635135.1 Oleiphilus sp. HI0080 | reverse complement strand
TGATTGGCATACTCGCATCTCGAATTAAAGAGCGGTTAAACCGCCCAGCCATCGCCTTTGCGCCAGAATCGGATGACCCAGAGAATATTCATATATTGAAAGGATCTGCGCGTTCGATTTCCGGTTTGCATATGCGTGATGCGCTAGACCTAGTTGCCAAACGACACCCGAAGATCCTAAAGAAGTTTGGCGGGCACGCAATGGCGGCGGGAATGAGTTTGGAGCGCGATATGCTTGATGCGTTCAAAGCTGCTTTTAATCAAGTAGTGAGTGAATTGCTGAAGCCCGAAGACTTAGAGGCGATCGCATTCTCTGATGGCTATCTGCAGAGCGAAGAATTAAGCCTGCCAATGGTGGAGTTGCTCGAACGAGCAGGCCCTTGGGGCCAAAAGTTCCCAGAGCCGAGATTTGATGCGGAAGTCCGGATCGTTCAAAGTCGCGTTTTAAAGGAGAGGCACCTTAAGTTGGTTGTTGAAATGCCGGACAAGCAGCTAATGGATGCCATCGAGTTTTCTAGTCCACATTGCGGTGGGACTCTGGATAAAGCAAAAATCCTTTTCCGACCAGCCATTAATGATTATCGTGGTCGTCGCTCAGTCCAGTTGCTTGTCGATCAAATAGAGCCGTTATAGCCCCCGCGATTTATCGGGTTAATTAACGTTTATCGCGTTATCGTTCATTGATGAATGCGAGGCGACGTTTGAAACAGAGAGCAACGGGTTCGCGTTGCCTTGCAATTCATATATCTGTTTACTGCGCGCAATCTCATCAGCACTCGGTGGGTCTATCTTATTCCACGCTTCAAGTACGGCAGGGCTGCCGATAACGGGCAGGTTGTAGGTTTGATGCATATAGAAAATAACGCGAGCAATATCCCCGCGCACGGCTGCAGGAGGCTCAATAATGTGCATCATGCGTTTTATGCCGCAGTCGTTTGCTTCAATATCTGAATCAAGAGCACCAAAGACAGTGTTTGTGCGCTTCATTTCAAAGTAAGAGTCGGCAGGTACCACATTGTGAAGATCTGAGGCGATTCGGTTGTATTCAGCACTGTCTCTAAGGCATTGGCGTTTGGTGCCGCAACCTAGGTGTTGCCTTATGCTTCCTTGTGGGTAAATGTAGCTGGCTGCAATTAAGGGGTTTTTTTTACTGAATGACTTCTTGCAGTAAAACGTTTGGCCCCCTTTTTTATAAAGATTTCCCCAAAATTGGTTAGATATCGCATCCTTGGCAGAAGGAGGGGTAGCGCATGCGGTCGAAGAGATAAACGCGCCCAAGAATAAAGCCCAAAGAAGCTTTGGTCGACTGGATACTCGTTCCCTGAGCAGCGAACTCCTAATGGAAATTGCTATGCTCATATTTGCACCTTATAAATTCTTTATAGTTATTAGAGTTTGGTTGTTATTTGTTCATCATAGCTGATTGTACGGATTTTGCACTATAGCAGGTCGTGGAGTTGGCCATTTGTGAGGGTTTATAGGCCGTAGAGGGTACACTTTTGTCGATTACTTCGTAGTGCTGGACGCTGGGGGAGTGTCGCTAGTGAGGCCGGTGATATTGATTTCATAGTACTCCCCATCAGGCTCGGTTTGAATCATTTTGAGTAACGCATAAGGCGGGGCTTGATCAAACCAAAGCTTGGTTTCTCGCTTTTTGCCTCCCTCTCTAAGTTTCTGGACTACTTGAGCACGTTTTGTACCTAAGCGCGTTTGGATCGATTCCTCGCCGATAACCTCAAAACGATAGTGGCGGACTTTGCCCTTATGAATAACCTTGTACTCAAACTCTTTATCTCCAGAGCCGACATCGACTTGAAGCTGAAGTTGGTAGTTTAGACGGTCGAGAATGTTGTCAGGAGCGCTCAACTCCCATTGTTTCTTTTTATATTTCTCTGTAAGGGTACCGTTTGATTGATCAAATACAACGCTTTGGCGTCTGTCTTTGATTAGAAAGCCGCTGAGTAAATAATCGTACTGCCTCGGCTTTATTTTGCCGTCGATTAACTCGAATATACTGCGTTCTGTGATCTCTGCTGGTGTAGTTTCAACGTAGAAGCGATAAGACCAAGAGCCATCTTCCAGTTGAGTAAGTTCACGCGTTGCGTCACCGTTAAGGCTTATCCCTTGAGAGATATGCGCTTGATATGAAGCAGAATGAGCCTCAATCAGAGATTTGTCGTTAGCGTTTGCGCAACAAGCAGTAACGATGAGGCTTAGTGCGAACACTATTTTGAATTGCGACAAGCTGCGAATCATAGATAGCTCCTTTGCTCGGAGCATTCAGTTTAATGAAGAACTCGACTGCTATCCAGTATGAGCCCTGTATCTGGTAGCTGCTTACCGTCGAGCGTTGCATGGTTCCCCTTTAGAGCTAATCGGCCTTCTGAAAGCCATTTTAAAACAATAGGGTAGATTACGTGTTCTTGCTGCTGAACGCGGGTTGCCAGTGTTTCCGGGGTATCATTTTCTGTTATTTCAACTCTTGCCTGAACGATGTTTGGTCCTGCATCAAGCTCTGGAATGACATAGTGAACCGTGACGCCATGATGTGTGTCACGAGCGTCAATTGCTCGTCGATGCGTATTCAGACCTGGGTACTTGGGAAGTAGAGAAGGGTGGATGTTCACTAACTTGCCAAGGTAGCGATTGACAAAATCATTGCTCAGAATGCGCATGAAGCCGGCGAGCACAACTATGTCTGGCTGATAGTGCTCTATCGTTCTGATCAATTCAGCATCAAAAAGCTCGCGATGTGAAAACGTTTTATGGTCAAGGCTGTGGGTATCAATCTCAGCTTGCTGAGCTCGCTGGAGCCCATAGGCATCGGGCACATTGGAAATCACTGCAGATATCTGAAGAGGAAGCTCTCCGGATGCAACTTCATCAATGATCGCCTGTAGGTTGCTTCCGCTACCGGAGATTAGTACAACGGCCTTAGGGAGAGGTGCAGGCTCAGATTGCATTCCTAACCTCTCAACACAACAGCGTCTTCAGCGTCGCCTTTCGATTCAATGGATCCTATCACCCATGCGTTTTCGCCAAGTTCAGAAAGCAGCTCTATGCTTTTTGGGGCCGCGGCTTGTGGAACACAAACGACCATACCAACACCGCAATTGAAGGTACGGTACATTTCTGTTGCCTCGACATTCCCGTTCTTTTGCAGCCACTTGAACACTGGAGGGAGATCCCAAGACGACGTGTCTATAACCGCTTTGCAGCCTTCAGGAAGAACACGAGGAAGATTTTCAAGTAAACCGCCGCCTGTGATGTGTGATAGGGCATGAACCGGTTGTTCGGCAATAAGCTTGAGTAAGTTCTTAACATAGATGCGCGTTGGTTGCATAAGTGCGCTCGCGATCGATTCGCCGCTTTCGAGCTCATCTTCTAGGTCGGCACCCGAGACCTCAATGATTTTTCGTATTAGCGAGTAACCATTTGAGTGGGGGCCGCTTGAGCCAAGCCCGATTAGTACATGGCCTTCGTTAACGTGAGATCCGTCAATGACTTCTGATTTCTCTGCGACGCCCACACAGAAACCGGCTAGATCGTAATCGTCGTTGTGGTACATACCAGGCATTTCAGCAGTTTCTCCGCCAACTAGTGCGCAGCCTGCTTGCAAGCAGCCTTCACCGATGCCTGTGACCACCTGTTCTGCAACATCGACGTTTAATTTGCCGGTGGCATAGTAGTCTAGAAAGAAAAGCGGCTCAGCACCTGCGACGATTAGGTCGTTAACACACATCGCGACTAAGTCGATACCAATGCTGTCATGCTTGTTCAAATCCATTGCAAGGCGCAATTTTGTACCGACTCCGTCTGTGCCAGATATTAGAACGGGCTCTCTGTAACCGCTTGGCAACTCGAACAACGCGCCGAAACCACCTAGTCCGCCTAATACTCCGGGACGAGTTGTTTTTTTCGCAACGTGTTTGATTCTGTCCACTAGTTGATTTCCAGCGTCAATATCAACGCCAGCGTCTTTGTAACTAAGAGATTTGTCGGTCATTGTAAGCCTGCTTAATGGGTCATGCTTTGAGGCGCGAATTCTACCAGTCTCTCCATATGCAGTTCTAGCTCGATAGTGAATAAACTCCCTATAAACGATTTATTGGCCTTATTTGTTTCACTTATTGTCATACCGAGTGTGGGCTAATATCATGGCTTCATTATTTGTAATTATTGGCGGAACTCCTCCTTGATAAGGTTTGTAGCCCTTTTTTCGTTCATTTCTTTCGTTTTTCCAATTGCGGCCGCTGAACGCATAGATATGTATTCCGCAGCGGTGCAAGTTCAAACTCAGCAAGAAGCTGATCGTAATGCCGCATTTACGGATGCTTTGAAGCAGGTGGTTGTCAAGATCACAGGGGATGAGGAAAGTCTCGATAATCCCGAACTAGAGCCGGTACTCGCGAAGTCTCGTAGTTATGTTTCCGGATTCAGCTACCAAAGAAATTCGCTGTACTCTGGCCAGCCAGAGTCAAATGGGGAAGAGCGAGATCCTTCGGCGGACGCTTCCAGTGCGGTGTTTGCACAGTCATTGCCTGAGAAAGAATATATCTTGAAGGTTCAGTTTTCCGATGATGCTCTTCTGCAGCAAATACGTGATATAGGCTTGCCTGTTTGGGGTGCCCTTCGGCCAAGTATTATTGCGTGGATCGTCATGCAAGAAAATGGCGAGCGCCATTTGGTGAACTCAGATTATCCGGCTTTGAACATGAGCTTAGCTCGTGAGGCAGAACGTGCAGGGCTGCCAATATTTCTCCCTGTAGGCGATCTGCAAGACTTATCTTCGGTAAATTTGAATGAGCTCTGGGGTTTATTTCCAAGTTCGGTCAGTGAGGCCAGTCAACGTTACCCGAATGATTATAGATTGTTAGGTCGCGTCTATCAGGCGGATGAGGGGCTTGAGTTAAAATGGACGCTGCTGATGGGCAGCATCGCGAAAACGGGCGGGGCAAAGTCTGTTGATTATCCTAGCTTGTGGAGACAGATGACCTCGGTAGTAGCGCAGCAGCTTGCTGAGCAGTTTGCAGTTGTGAGTGATCCAACGGCCGATGCTCAGGAGTTGCGAATACTTGTTTCTGGTATTGATCAATTTATCGAATATGCTAGCTTGGTGGAGCATGTTGAACGGCTTTCAAGCGTCGAGCACGTATCGGTTCGACAGGTTTATCAAGACAAGGTCAATTTAGGGATTAAGCTTCGTGGATCTCGGGCTAACTTTGAGCAGCAAGTTGCCCTTGCCGGCAAGCTTCAGTTGGTCGCGCCACCGTTCTCGCAAGAGACCGAGCTGAGTTCAGCGCAGCCGCCAGCAGAGCGTGAAGACGCATCTTTGACTCAAGATGACCAGTTCGCAGCGGTTGAGCTTAACGAAATGCCGCAAAGTCTGAACTTCTATTGGGTTCCTGATGGTGGAGCATAACTAGGTGTTTGTTAATCAGATACCAAATTTGCTGACTGTGCTTCGCATCGTTCTCATCGTGCCGTTCTCCTATTATTTGATGACACAGAGCTTCCAAAATGCGTTTCTTGTATTTGTCATTGCCGGAATTTCTGATGGTGTCGACGGTTTTCTCGCTCGGCACTTCAATTGGCGCTCCCGCTTTGGTGCAATCGCCGACCCGCTCGCAGATAAGCTCTTACTGATCACAACCTATGTGTTGCTTACCTGGCTCGGAGAGCTTCCACTTTGGTTGGTGTTGCTCATTTTCGGTAGAGATTTAATTATCGTTATCGGTGGCTTATTGTTTCACTACAAAGTGCATCATTTTGATATTCAGCCAACGCTACTTGGAAAGCTTTGCACTTTTATTCAAATTTCATATGTGGTTGTCTTGCTGTTGCATCTTGCCGGTTATGCGGCGCTTGGCCCTTTTATTGACTTAGGTGTCTATCTGGTTGCAGGGATAACGTTACTCAGTGGTCTCAATTATATTCATATCTGGGGGCGACGAACTCGCGATGCTTTGAGCGAGGGTGAGTCGTGAGTCGCAAGGCTGCTCCGCAGCTCTTATTGGGGCTTGGGTTTCGCAAGGAATTCACCTTTGACAACTTTGTCTCTGTTTCTTCTTCTGACGTGGTTGCTCGCCTAAGGTCTGCGGTATTCGATAGCCAAGAGGCTTTTGTTTATCTTGCCGGTGGCTCAGGAAGCGGAAAAACTCATTTGAGCATAGCGTTACTTAATGCGGCTTTGGATAATGGCAAAAACGCGTATTATCTGTCTGCTCGCGATATTCTTTCCGTGGCGGCCGGTAATGAGCTAGGTAGTTATTTTGAATATTTTCAAGACTACGACTTACTCGTTCTAGATGATATCGATGCTTTTGCGTCAAACCCTGCTTGCGAGCAGGCTTTGTTTAATCTGTATAATCATTACAGGGACCTTAAGCAGCAGCTCGTTGTAAGTGCCAGAGTGGTTCCAATCCATAGTGAGTTCAAATTGCCAGACTTACGATCGCGTTTAGGTGCTGGCCTCATAATTAATGTTGATGCATTGAGTGATGAAGATAAAAAGTCTGCTTTAGTTTCGCGCGCACGCGAACGAGGTATGACGCTAAATAGCGAGGTGCTCAACTACATCTTCTCTAGAAGTTCGCGTAGTTTGGGCGCATTATTAGAGGTTCTCGATAAGCTAGATCATGCTCAGCTTGTCGAGAAGAGAAGCTTAACCGTTCCATTCGTCAAAAAAGTTCTAGATTGGTAAGTAAGATTTGTCTTGGTGATAGAGCTCAGGGAGTTAGTAAATGATACGCGTTGTGTTTAACCAAAAGGGTGGTGTAGGTAAATCGAGCATCACGTGTAATTTAGCCGCAATAAGTGCCTTTAGGGGGCGTCGCACGCTTGTCGTCGACCTCGATACGCAGGGGAATAGCACACATTATTTGCTTGGAAAACCTTCAGACGAGCTCGCGCCAACCATTGCTGATTTTTTTGAACAAACCTTGTCTTTTAATCTGTTCAATAAGGACTCAAGTGAATTTGTTCATGCGACACCCTATGAAAATTTATCTGTGATGCCATCCAGTCCAGAGCTGGAATTTCTAGAGCGCAAACTCGAAGCCAAGCATAAGATCTATAAACTTCGTTCTGCGCTGCGAGATATGGAAGAGTATTTTGACGATATATACATCGACACGGCGCCCGCGCTTAATTTTTACACGCGCTCTGCACTGATCGCCGCAGACAAGGTCTTAATTCCATTTGATTGCGACGACTTCTCTCGTAAGGCGTTGTACCAGATTATGGGTGAGCTACAGGATATTCAGGAAGATCATAACGAGGGTCTCCAGGTCGAAGGTATCGTGGTAAATCAGTTCCAACCGCGTGCCAGTCTGCCTCAAAAGCTGGTTGACGAATTAATTGAAGAGGGGTTGCCCGTGCTTGATGTAAAGCTTTCGGCGAGTGTCAAAATGAAAGAGTCTCATCAGAACAACAAACCGTTAATTCACTTTGCACCCAAGCACAATCTGACCGAGCAGTTTCTTGCTCTGCATCAAGGTTTGGCGGAGTCTCTAGAGGAGGCCTAAGCTTTTCTTAGCTGGTCTTGACCGAAAGGCAGGGTGATCTGATCTCCGGAATGCAAACCTTCTTGGGTGTCCGTTTTGGCAAGAAAGTCGATAAGTGGCCCAATAGAGAGCGCTTGAGAGTACAAGAAGCCCTGCACGTAATGGCATTTGTTTTTCTGTAGAAAGGCCTCTTGTGCTGGTGTTTCAACGCCAGAGGCAAAGGTCTTAATACCAAGTTGTTTAGCAATCGTTAGCAAGGTCTCTAGTATTATTCTGTGCTGTTTGTTGGTGAGGCAGCTTGTCACTAGGCTTCTATCAATCTTAATGATGTCAATGGGTAACGCATTGAGTTGGTTAAGCGATGAAGATCCCGTTCCGAAGCCGTCGATTGCTATGAGGCACCCGAAGCTTTTTAACTTCCTTAAAATTTTTAGCGCGTCATCGCCCACTTGTACCAAGGTATTTTCTGACAGTTCGAGAATGAGTTGTTTAGGATTAAAGCGATGTGTCTCGCAAGCATCGGACAGCATCTGAAGAAGCCTTGGGTGGTTGTATTGTCGTCGTGTTAGATTGAAGGCGATTGGCAACTCTTGAACATGTTGTTCGCTTAGAATCTTGCATTCGGCGCAAAGCTGATTGATTGACCATTCACCAATTTGTTGGAGTAGGCCCGTTTGGTCTGCGATGTTTATAAACTCATCGGGCATAATCACGCCTTTCTCAGGGTGATTCCAGCGAGTAAGTGCTTCAAGTGCGATGATCTCGCCACTCTTTGTGTCCACAATGGGTTGATAATGAAGAGAGAATTGTTGTTCTTTAAGTGCGACTCTTAGATCTTTTTCTATTTCGATTTGTCGAATCATTTCACTGTTCATATCTTCACAGTAAAACTGGATGTTGTTGCGCCCGTTATTTTTCGCTCGATACATCGCCATGTCGGCGTTTTTAAGCAGCGCTTCATAGGAACTTGCATCTTCAGGACACAGTGTGATGCCGATGCTAGAGGTGATAATAAGCTCATTGCCTTTTATGGTTACGGGCTTGGTAATACTCTCTAAAATGTTGCGCGCCACGACCTCTGCACCGTCTTGGCCAGAAACATTAGGGAGCAGGATAGCGAATTCGTCGCCACCGAGCCGGGCAATCGTATCCTCTTTCCGCACGCTCCGCTGAAATCGTGATACAAGCTCAATTAAAAAATCATCGCCTCCATCGTGCCCAAGGGTGTCGTTGATCTTTTTGAAGTGATCGATATCAATGCTCAATAGCGCAAGACATGAATCATAACGCTTTGCTGTTTCAATGCTTTGCTTGCAGCGATCCTCGAACAGACGCCTATTGGCAGCACCTGTAAGTGAATCAAAGTGTGCAAGATAGTGAAGTTGATTCTGTGTTTTACGAATGCTCGATATGTCCTGCCCAATCAATAGAAACTGGCCGTGCTCATCCAGTTCTTCATCAGAGATATAGTTGATATTCCAAAGCATTGACAGCTCTGTTCCACTCGATGTGAGAAGGCTTGTTTCGACATTTTCTTGATTTGTATTGCTCGCTGCTGCTTTCCTCAGCCGCCAAATAAACGATTCATGTTCTTCTTTGGGAATGCATAATCGGAGAAAATCTTTGCCGAGCACGGATTCATACCGATACCCGCTGGTCGCTTCTGATGAGCCGTTCCAATGCTTTATTAGGTAGTTGTCATTGATGACAATAACGGGGATTCCAGCGGTTTCGATAAGTGCTCGGTATCGCTTATTTGTCTTTTCTAGGCTGGCTTCAATCGTGTGGCGCGTTTCGATTTCCAGCTGAAGGTCCCTGTTTGCGGAATCAAGTTCGCCCGTTCGCTCAAGTACACGCGCTTCCAGATTTTTCTCAATACGGCGTTTGTCGGCAAGTAACGATGCAAAGTAGAGGGATGTGGCGCTCATGAAGAACCAGGCGAGAAGCTCAAAGTTGGTTATCACCCAGTCGGATACACCGATGCTTTGAGGTAGGGTTATTGAATTGTTTTGGGCCGGCGAAATAAATAGAGTGGTAATCGCTAACGCTAAGCAGCAACCAAACCAACTAAAGCGAAGCGTTGCCCAAACAAGCAGCAGTGCGCAAAGAGATATCCAGCTGCGACCAAATGCCAGAGCCATAAAGCTTATCAAGATCAGGCTCATGCACCATGCGGAGTATTCTTTGGGGTCGCGGGGTAAGGCAGGCCATTGCTGTTTTTGTCGCCAAAGAATGAGTAGCGGGCATATGCCAATGACCATAACAACGGAGGCAAGCACCTGATGGAGATAGGACGAGAGGGTATAATCCGCATGCTCCAAACCGATATTTGCTGACAAAACATAGAGCCCAACACTGACACTTGAGCTTAGTACGGCCAAGCCTATAAAAATGCTGGTCTCAGCGCTGCTCGCCAGCATGCGAGACGAC
This sequence comes from Oleiphilus sp. HI0080, assembly GCF_001635135.1. Lineage (NCBI taxonomy): Bacteria > Pseudomonadati > Pseudomonadota > Gammaproteobacteria > Oceanospirillales > Oleiphilaceae > Oleiphilus > Oleiphilus sp. HI0080. Next base: position 571 of record NZ_LWFU01000297.1, on the reverse strand, counting down.
ATTTTTTCCTGATCTTGTGCGAAGTAAGGGAGAAGCATCGTGAGTGTCATTGAAGCGGTAAATAGGAGGTTTGAAATTGCCCCTAAGGCACCGTGCTCAAATCCCGTGACCGTATCGGCGGCAAATGTCAGAGCCAGGCCCGAGCAGAGCCCGGTAAAACCGAATGTATAAGCCAAGCTGACGGATACGGCTCCTAATAGCCAAAGGTGAGTGTTGGCGTTCAGCCCGCCTTGAGAGCTAACAATGATCAGGTATACAGCGGTAAATGCGACAACGAATGCGACAAAGTGTTGGCTTTTTTTGGTCGATATCGCTACGTGGCTTAGTTCGTTTGAACAAGCGACATGATCGGAATTTGCTTTTGACAAACGGAGCCTCTCGCGACACAAAAGCACACCGACAATTTAGCTAGTGTGCGTCTCTTGTTTTTGATGCGAGAAGTTTAGACGTAATTAAATGTTTATCTATGTGTTAAGAGATACAAACCGTAACGTTTTGTTAACATTGCGACACTTGTTGGTCTGCAGAAAATCTCATGGATAAATCGATGGATTTTACGTCCTTCGTCAAC
>NZ_LWFU01000296.1:0-553 GCF_001635135.1 Oleiphilus sp. HI0080 | reverse complement strand
TTCCCCTAGGGCTACCTTGTTACGACTTCACCCCAGTCATGAACCACACCGTGGTAATCGTCCTCCCGAAGGTTAGACTAACTACTTCTGGTGCAATCCACTCCCATGGTGTGACGGGCGGTGTGTACAAGGCCCGGGAACGTATTCACCGTGACATTCTGATTCACGATTACTAGCGATTCCGACTTCATGGAGTCGAGTTGCAGACTCCAATCCGGACTACGACAAGTTTTCTGGGATTAGCTCCACCTCGCGGCTTAGCGTCCCTTTGTACTTGCCATTGTAGCACGTGTGTAGCCCTGGTCGTAAGGGCCATGATGACTTGACGTCGTCCCCACCTTCCTCCGGTTTGTCACCGGCAGTCTCCTTAGAGTTCCCACCCGAAGTGCTGGCAAATAAGGATAAGGGTTGCGCTCGTTACGGGACTTAACCCAACATTTCACAACACGAGCTGACGACAGCCATGCAGCACCTGTCACTGCGTTCCCGAAGGCACCAATCTATCTCTAGAAACTTCGCAGGATGTCAAGACCAGGTAAGGTTCTTCGCGTTG
>NZ_LWFU01000295.1:0-339 GCF_001635135.1 Oleiphilus sp. HI0080 | reverse complement strand
GATTACGTCGTGCGTGTAACGCTTAGATACGTCTTCATTGTTAACGTCTGGGTCAGCAATCATCGGTTCTTCGATTGCATCTAGGTCAACAACCAACTCAGCGTAGTACTTCGCGTTGTCATCTGGAGCAAGCGCTGGTTCTTCACCAGACTTGATGCCAGCAATACGCTTGTCTGCTAGGTCGATTAGGCCTTGTAACATCTTGGCATCGTTATCCATGCCTTTGTCGATCATGATTTGGATACGAGATTTTGCGAGCTCTAGAGACTGAATTAACGTGTCGTCTGTAGAAATACAGATCGAAGCTTTCGCTTTCATTTCTGCAGTCCAATCGGTGAA
>NZ_LWFU01000294.1:0-221 GCF_001635135.1 Oleiphilus sp. HI0080 | reverse complement strand
ACAGATAGATTATGCGTAATTAGAATGCAACGCAACTTGTTAAGAAACTAGATTGAATTATTTGGAGAACTTTATGGCCGGTTTTATGACTGAGACTGTTACCAGCGTAACGCATTGGAACGATAAGCTTTTCAGCTTTAAAACGAGTCGCGACCCGTCATTTCGCTTTAAAAATGGCCACTTCATTATGATTGGGCTCGAGCATGAGGGGCGTCCACTGA
>NZ_LWFU01000293.1:0-273 GCF_001635135.1 Oleiphilus sp. HI0080 | reverse complement strand
AGTTTGGTCAGCTCTTTTGCTATTTGCGTCCCTTGAAGTGCCGAGACTTTGTCGTTCAACATCACGGTCAGTTGTGCGGAGCTGTCCCAATCAAGCTTTGCTGAGTGTACATTGATCAAAAGCACCGCCAGTAGCGTAGGCAACAAAATAGCAATACCGATTACAGAACATGTAAAAAATGCTGCTAAGGGTTTTCGCTTTTGTTCGTGGAGAGTGTGCAGAAGCGCTTTTTTGTGATTTCCAAAATAACTCCCGAGCAGGGGTTTTTGATTA
>NZ_LWFU01000292.1:0-6812 GCF_001635135.1 Oleiphilus sp. HI0080 | reverse complement strand
GCTTTGGGGTCGCAACGTAACGCGAAGTTGCGTAGGCAGCGGCTTATGAAACTGGGTTTGACGGAAAATCAGATAGAGAAACTTAAAGCGCCAGTCGGCTTGTCGATCGGAAGCCATACTCCGATAGAGATAGCGATTTCAATCGCCGCTCAGCTTGTTGATGTTCGTTCCTTGCGAGTGAAACGAGTAGTGCAAGGCAGTCTTATCGGTAAAATTCCTGCCGGGATTGACAAAGCAATCGTTTAGCACCATTCTAAGCCGCATGAATATCAACACTGTATTAAAACACTCTTGGTCGAGCTTGCTCATGATGCGACTCTTAGTCGCACGCGTGGCATTGGCCCGTGCTCGTCTTTCCGTGTGTTTTGTTGATTAAATAGTTCTTTCAAAGCCACGGCGTTCATGCGGTGGCTTTCTTCTTGCTCCCGATGTACTCCGTTGAAATGACATTAACCTCCACTTGGCTTTAGTGAGGTTAAGCGACGAGTTTATAGGGAGAATTCTCGTGTCTATTATGCCTGCTTACCTAACCATCGTATTGGTTTGGTCTACAACACCTTTAGCAATCTCTTGGAGTGCCGAGACGATGACGCCTGTTGCTGCACTAGGGTTGCGTATGCTTCTAGCGGCGGTTGTCGGTTGGGTGATGCTTTATGTGCTGGCGATCAAGATTTCATGGGAGCGCGATGCTGTGCGCACGTATGCGTTTTCTCAGTTGGGTATCGTGGCTGCAATGCTTTGTGTTTATAGTGCTTCGCAGTTTATTCCCTCAGGTTTGATATCTGTATTGTTTGCTTTAGCGCCGCTCTTATCCGGGGTTTTCGCTTATTTTGTGCTTTCGGAGAATAACTTCACGCCAGATAGAATTGCCGCTTTTTTAGTCTCGTTTATTGGCTTATGTGTGATTTGTCTTGATGGCGTGGTGGTGAGCGGCGAGGGTTATAAAGGCGTTTTGTTTTTGTTGCTTGGCGTGTCTCTCTACAGTTTTAGCGGCGTAAAAGTGCAGCAAATTGGTTTTCAGGGGAACCCCCTGGCGACAACCGTTGGCAGTGTTGTCATGTCTGTACCATTGTTTGGTTTTGCGTGGTTGGTGCTCGATGGCGGTATACCGGCCATAGATTGGTCTAGTAAGTCTCCATACGCTGTGATTTATCTCGCCTTGTTTGGGTCGTTATTGGGATTTTGTGCTTACTTCTTTTTATTGAAAGTTGCTGGAGCAGCCGCAGTAGCGATGGTGACTTTGCTGACCCCCGCGTTGGCGCTCATATTGGGGGCTCTTGTGAATGGCGAAACGATCTCGGTGAAAGTGTATTTAGGGACAGGGCTCATTCTTTCGGGTCTGTTTCTGTATTACCGTAAGCTGCTGCTTGGTATGCGTGATACTTCAAACAACAGCCTAGAACAGAGTGCTTAATCTAATTCAAATGTGCTTGAAACTCGTGCTTTGAATTCGATATTTTTGATTTGATAGGTGTCAGGTTCATCCGCGCTTTGGGCTTCCACAGCCATCGCGCGCATTGGACTTGGCGAGGGACGATCGCTGTGCTCAATGTTGTGTTCAACATACTGAATTTTGCCGAGCTCAGCTCCATATGATTGAGCAATAACCTGCGCAGCAGATTTGGTTTTTTCAATTGCGTTTTGTAAAGCTATTGCGTGTGCTTCAGAAGAATCTTTGACATCAAAACGTATCGCGTTTACGCGGGAAACCTCAGACGCGGTAATGGCATTCACCAAAGATTCAAGTTGGTCGAGGTTGGAAAGTGAGAAGTTAACGAAACGGGTCACTTGGTAGCCTTCTAGAGATCTTACTTTATCTTGATAGTTGTATCGAGGTGCAATGTTTACTTGGCTACTGTCCAAGGAGTCTTTGTCTACATCGAAGTCTTTCAATGAGTTAAGGAGCTTGCTAACTTGATTGCTTGTAAAATCTCTCGCAAGATCGGCGGTGTCCGCTGTGTGCTCAAAACTAAGACTGATGCGAGCGAGCTCCGGTTCGACAGAAGAGGTACCGATCGCAGAAACTCGAATGCCGTTTTGCTCTGATGCTGCAATGTGGGTCGAGAATATAGAAAAGACAAACATAGCTCCGAGTAAGATAAGAGAAATGGCGCGGTCAGGACCTTGTTCTAAGTTCATTGAGCGAGGCATAGAGGGTGGACTCCAAGTTGTTAAGGTTTAGCAACGTGTAAATACGGTGCAGGGATCACTAAAGTTATAGCGTAGGTCTTTATGACCAGCTTAGTCAAAATTAGCTGTGTACCTTTGCAAAGTGCAATGAAACACAACGAAAAAATAGAAAGAGATCAGCAGTATGAAAATTGGAATATTAGATTGTGATGAGATTGCGCCGGAGTTAGTTGATGACTATCCCAATTATGCATCCATGTTTTGTGACCTGTTAGCCAAAACCACTTTGGCAGCGGAGCAGCCAGAATTTATTCGGTACAAGGCATGCCATGGGGAATTACCTTCCAATGTTAGCGACTGCGACGCGTACTTGATCAGTGGCAGTAAAACCGGGGTCTATGACGAGGTTGAATGGCGTGAACCTCTCAGAATACTCGTTCAGAATATATATGATGCAGGTATTCGTGTCGTGGGTATTTGTTTCGGCCATCAGCTACTGGCAGATGTCCTTGGAGGGAAAGCCGAGAAGTCCAACAAGGGTTGGGGTATTGGTGCTATCGAACATAAGAAGCAAGGTGTAGACGGGCCGTTTGAAGATATGCCTGAGAGTCTGACATTGTTGTTCAGCCACCAGGATCAAGTCACTCAATTACCGCAAGGCGCAGCTCGAATTTACGGAAGCGAGTTCTGTGAAAACGGCGCGTTTTACATTCCAGGCAAAGTGTTGGGTTTTCAGGGGCATCCCGAGTTTACAAATGATTATAGCGACCGTTTGATGCGTTTACGTCGAGCGCGCTATCCGGTTGAGCGGTATGATGAAGGCATCGCTTCTATTGGCACTGAAACACAAGAGCATTTGGTGGCCGAGTGGATGATGCAATTTCTTTTTGGCTTGAGGGGTTAGATTCTAAAGCATATGACTCGGTTCTCCTCCTTTGGAAACAAGTTAGGCGGAACTTCAGGTATTACGAGCCTCATGGAGGATCTAGGTAATGCGCTGAACTCTGGTTCTGACATCATCATGATGGGTGGGGGCAATCCTGCGCATATTCCTGAAGTTGAAAAAGTATTTAAGGAAAAGCTTTCTCTGCTGACTGAGGATCGACATAGCATGAAGCGATTGATCGGAATCTATGATCCTCCTCAGGGTGAGATCGACTTTATCGATGCTATGGTCAGTTTGCTTAATCAGGAATATGGGTGGAATCTCACCAAGCGGAATGTGGCTCTTACCAACGGTAGCCAGGCCGGTTTTTTCATGCTGTTTAATATGTTTGCGGGCCAATATGCCTCAGGCATATCAAAGCAGATCTTATTACCGCTCGCGCCAGAGTATATTGGCTACAGTGATTCGGGGTTGAGCGACGGGATTTTTAGAGCGTTTCGGCCAGAAATCGAGACCATTGATGAACAGACATTCAAGTATAAGATCGATTTTCAGTCTTTGGAGTTTGATGAGCGAGTTGGGGCAATTTGCGTTTCTCGCCCAACGAACCCTACCGGCAACGTGTTGACCGATGATGAGATCCGCAAGCTCGACGAGATTGCTCGGGCGAGAGATGTACCGCTTATTATTGACGGAGCCTACGGGACACCGTTTCCGAATCTGATATTTAGTGATGCCAAACCGCATTGGAATGACAATACAATTGTTTGCTTGAGCCTTTCGAAACTGGGATTACCTGCTGCAAGAACCGGTATTGTGGTCGCAAACGAGGAAACCATTAATGCGCTATCTGGTATCAACGCAGTGATGAACCTGGCTACCGGAAGTTTCGGGCCAATGCTGGCCAAAGACCTTGTTGCCTCGGGTGAAATTCTAAAAATGAGTAATGAGCTTGTTCGGCCTTTTTATCTTGACAAGGCTTCAAAGGCCGAGGCCTACTTTAAGTCGCTTTGCAGAGATTTGCCTGTTTCGTTGCATAAGGTTGAGGGGGCGATGTTTCTCTGGATTTGGATGAAAGGTTGTCCTGTCTCAAGTCAGCAGATGTATGAGCGTTTAAAAACGCGTGGTGTTCTTGTTGTACCAGGCCATCATTTCTTTCCCGGCCTAGATAGTGAGCATGATCTTGATTGGTCGCATCGCAATGAATGCTTGCGCGTTACCTATTCGCAGGATGAGGAACGTGTAAGAAAGGGCTTACAAATTATCGCTGATACGATTCGAGAGGCATATCATCATTAGTTGGTTTGAGTGAGAAATTGCCTGCTCTTTTAACAGCAGCATAGGTATCGAGAATAAAAAATATGAATGATGTTTTTCATGCGCTGATGTTTATTGTGATTTTTGGGACCCTTTTTCTAAGTTTGATCGCTTGGGAAGCTTGGTACTTGAAACGCAAAAATATTGATTCTTATCATTGGAATGAGACCTTGGCGAACATTTCTACCGGCGCGATGTATAAGGTTTTTGATGGCATTGCTGTAGCGTTGTTCATTCAGTTTTTCTATGAAGAAGTTCAGCAATACGGTTTTGGTTACACGCCTGAAGCTGGGTTCTTCGCCATTGCGTTTCTGGTCGTTTCCCAAGATTTTTTCTACTACTGGTACCATGTTGCGATGCATAAGGTGCGTTGGATGTGGGCTGTGCATGTAACCCATCACTCATCAAAACATCTCAATTTCTCGACTGCTCTGAGGCAAAACTTCTTACTGGATGTGAATTTCGGTTGGGTTTTATGGTGGTTACCCTTGGCCATTATTGGCTTTGATAAAACTTGGACCTTGATCGCGATTGAGGCAAGCTTGGCTTATCAGTTTTTTCTACATACAGAGGTGTTCAAGCGTTGGGGTTTTTTGGAGTACGTTATGAACACGCCGTCACATCATCGAGTGCATCATGGTTGTAAACCTGACCAGATCGACCGAAATTTTGGTGGTATTTTTATCCTATGGGACCGGTTGTTCGGGACTTTTGTCGATGAGCGTGAGGTGAGCAAGATCGAATATGGTTTAACCTCTCGCCAGCCAACAACGATGAATCCGCTTAGGCTTAATCTCGATGAGTTTTTCGCGATGTTTCGAGATGTGTTTAGATATCGAGATTTATCTATCTTGCTCCGACGGCCCTCTTATGTTGAAGAGCGCTATGAGGCTGAGGAACTCGATTCATCCGAATCACAAAAAAAGGCAGCCTAGGCTGCCTTTTTCAACGAGTGCTGCACGCTATTTAGCCGCCCAAATACGCTTTCTTTACTTCGTCATTGACTAACAAGTTGTCGCCCGTATCTTGCAGTACAATGTGGCCGTTTTCTAAAACATAACCTCGATCAGCCAGTTTCAATGCTTGATTTGCATTTTGTTCGACCAAAAATATTGTCATACCTTGGTCACGTAGCTGCTCAATGATCTCGAAGATCTGGTTGATAATAATCGGGGCTAGACCAAGTGATGGTTCGTCAAGAAATAGCATCTTTGGCTTGCTCATCAACGCCCGGCCTATGGCAAGCATTTGCTGCTCACCACCCGACATTGTCCCTCCTCGCTGTGCATAGCGTTCTTTAAGGCGCGGAAACAAGCCCAGGACATACTCCATAGACTCTTCGATACTTTCCTTCGATTCAAAGAAACCACCCATGTGCAGATTCTCTTCCACTGTCAGGCCAGAGAAGATGCGTCGGCCTTCCGGCACAACGGCCAAGCCGCTTCGCATGATGTCGGATGTTTCAGCTTGAGTGATGTCATTGCCTCGGAACTCAATCCGACCCTCTGCAGCTCTCGGGTCGCCACACACGGTCATGAGCAAGGTTGACTTGCCTGCGCCATTCGCTCCGATCAGCGTGACGATCTCGCCCTCTTGGACATTTAGAGAAACACCCGTAAGCGCTTGGATCTTTCCATAATAGGTATGTACGTTGTCTAAGCTGAGCATCACACCTCTCCCAGATATGCTTTGATTACTTCAGGATTGCCCTTGATTTGGTCTGGCGTACCAGAGGCGAGGGGGGTCCCTTGGTTAATCACGTAGATGTTGTCTGAGATACCCATAACGAGATTCATGTCGTGCTCGATCAGCAAAACAGAGACGTGGTAGTCCTCTTTCAACGATACGATGAGGTTGTCGAGATCCTTGGTTTCTTTTGGGTTTAGACCCGCAGCAGGCTCATCAAGAAGAAGAAGTTTAGGTTCTGTTACCATACATCGAGCAATCTCAAGTCGGCGCTGTTGCCCATACGAGAGATTTCCTGCTTCACGATTTGCCACTTCCATTAAGCCGACTTTCTCGAGCCAATACTTGGCGCGCGTCATGGCTTGCTCTTCTGACTTTTTGTAGCCAGGTGTTTTAAACAATCCTGAAAAAATATTCGTATTTACGTGACGATGTTGTGCAACCAACAAGTTTTCGATAACGGTCATGTTGTTAAATAAACGCACATGTTGGAAGGTTCTGACCATGCCTTTCAATGAGATTTTAAAGTCAGGCAGGGTTTGCACTTCTTCACCCATAAATTCTACGACGCCGGAGGTGGGCGTATAAAATCCACTGAGGCAGTTGAATACGGTCGTTTTCCCCGCGCCATTTGGCCCGATGATGGAGACGATCTCGCCTTCATCAACTTTCAGATTAACGCCATTAACAGCAACAAGGCCGCCAAACTGCATCTTTAGGTCGGATACATTAAGTAGAGTTTGATTAGTCATTTGCCAACTCCATGTGCGGGCGCTTGGAGGGGAGTAAACCC
>NZ_LWFU01000291.1:0-243 GCF_001635135.1 Oleiphilus sp. HI0080 | reverse complement strand
CGATCTTCCTAGACCCGGCTCCAAAATTCGACCCGGAGAACGCTAAAAACAACAAGCGCAGGTCGCAGTGGCGAGTGAATGATATTTATCGATACTCACCTCAACTATACGAGACAGTAGAAAGTACTAGCCTCGAAAAATAACAACCAATCAAACACGGACTTTGATCAAACTCTTCTTAACCGCGATTTTAGCAAAATAAAAACTAAGTGCGTTTATTCCATTAGCTAATACAAAGACGAG
>NZ_LWFU01000290.1:0-534 GCF_001635135.1 Oleiphilus sp. HI0080 | reverse complement strand
GCAAGCTCGTCTTGGCCACTTCGACAGCCGCCGCCATTGCGTCTCCCGAGCTCACACCAGGGGCGGGAATAATATTCACGGTGACGGAGTTTGAGGTGTTATAGCGGTACGTAACATCAGGCCCCAATATCGGCTTGGTTTGAACCAGCGTACTTAACGGAATCATTTCTCCACCAGAGGAGCGCACGTGCAGCTTGCATAAGCCTGATAGAACTCAATCATGGTGAACTCAGGATTGTGTCGCGTCGAGAGCCCCTCGTTACGGAAGTTGCGATTAATTTCAAAAACACGTTCAAAACCACCAACAACCAAACGCTTAAGGTAAAGCTCGGGAGCAATACGCAGAAACATATCAATGCCTAATGCATTGTGATGCGTCTCGAATGGTTTTGCTGTTGCGCCACCAGGAATCACCTGCAACATCGGGGTTTCGACTTCCATGAAGTCTTGCTTGGTGAGGTAGTTTCGGATGCTACTCACAATAGCGGAACGTAAACGAAAGGTATGACGCGCATCGGCATTTGCAATCAAATC
>NZ_LWFU01000289.1:0-268 GCF_001635135.1 Oleiphilus sp. HI0080 | reverse complement strand
CCAAAACAAAGTTTCTCTCCAGTGTCTCCAAATATTAGCTGCACGGTCTAAATAGACTTGTTTACCCGTTAGTATATACAAACGCACCAAACTACTTCCAAATGCTGCTGCTTCATTGATTGGCATTTCTACACCGTCAAGAAAAAAAGGGCTGTTATCAGGAAATTTATAAAAACCTCGACCCTCTTGGACTTCAACCCATTCACTGTCATGAGACCGTACCACAGCTTCTGCCGTACTAATAATTTTGCCGACGAGATCATCATAA
>NZ_LWFU01000288.1:0-253 GCF_001635135.1 Oleiphilus sp. HI0080 | reverse complement strand
TCTGCGTCCAGAACGTTTCTTTGCTCTGAATCTCTTAAGATTTCAAGCAGTTCATCAACGCTATCAGGTTGATCAGAAAATGCTTGCGATATGCGTTCTAGCCAGCTTTTCGAAGCTGGCTCGCTACTGGGAGTGTCGTCGTTCATTAGTTGAACTAGTTTGCCTCTTGGGAATACGGATTTGCGTAGCCTAATTCATGGAGAATCTTAATTTCAAGTCCTTCCATCTCATCAGCCTCAATATCATCGATGTG
>NZ_LWFU01000287.1:0-338 GCF_001635135.1 Oleiphilus sp. HI0080 | reverse complement strand
GTACTGGTCGTTGGGTGCTAAAAGAAAACTCTTTGGCTTCACCTGCTGCTTCATGTCCAGAACGATACGAAGATCTGAACCATTACGCACCGCACTGCGAATTGACTTAACCGGAGATGCCGCAAGATCAAGCGTATCAAAACGCGTTTTCTTTTTAGCGCCTTTCAGATCAATCACCACACGCTCTGGATTTTGCAAAGTCATTAGTTTGTGACTGACAGATGACCCAAGATCTAAAACCAAGCGCGAATGATCCGGCGCGTTCCACAGCCGAATTTCCTTTACATCAACCGGCTTTGCCGCAACGGACGAGACCGAAACCAACAATATTGAACATG
>NZ_LWFU01000286.1:0-675 GCF_001635135.1 Oleiphilus sp. HI0080 | reverse complement strand
CCGTTCTTTTTATCATTTTCATACCTTACTCCTAGTTTCTAACTTTTTTCAAAAAAAAAGCCGCTCTTGAGAGCGGCTTTTCCTCTGAGACTTAACTCATTACACCAAGTAATTAGTGTGCAGAGATAGTCCAGTTAGTGTAGCTCTCGATGTCAGTCCAGTACAACTCACCGATTGAAGTACCAGTGTCACCGAATGACAATGCACCGATCTCCATGTCACCTTTAAAGGTAGTGTTGATCGCTACGCCGTCTAGACCAAGGTCGTTAGCCATTGCTACTGGGTTAGCGTAAGCCGCTCCACCAGCTGCAGCCGCTAGGCCTGCCGCATCAAAACCAGCAGTGTTACGTACTGCGAAGATTTGACGGTTAGACTGTGCGAAACCGAAAGAGAAGTTACCATCTAGATCAGTAACGTCACCACGTACGTTGTTGATTTTCAAATCAGTGATCTGAACACCAGCGATGTCTAGGTAAACATCAAGGTCAGTTACGTTAACGTAAGTGTTCCAGTTGATCTTAGAGTCTGCAGCGCCAATTGTTGGAGTAGCAGTACCAGAACCGAAACCGTTACCGTTGTTTTCGATATGAATATCGACTGGGCCAAGGTAACCGTTGATAGAAAGATCAGAGATCAATACTGTAGTGCCAGCGTCGCCATCTGGGTCGATACCGT
>NZ_LWFU01000285.1:0-218 GCF_001635135.1 Oleiphilus sp. HI0080 | reverse complement strand
AAGGAAACCTTCATTGGCTGCGTATAAAACTACACCCATCTCAGCAACACTTTGTGGAGCGTACTGCTTCTGTTTCATTAACTCTGTAACACGCTGACCATGCTCAAGCTGCTTACGAGTCGCCTCATCAAGATCCGAAGCGAACTGAGCAAATGCTGCAAGTTCACGATACTGAGCAAGCGCTAGACGCACACTACCACCAAGCTTTTTGATGATCT
>NZ_LWFU01000284.1:0-5962 GCF_001635135.1 Oleiphilus sp. HI0080 | reverse complement strand
GCAAACGCCAAACCGTATAGGCCAATGGAATAAGTGCGACCAACCACCAAGGACGAATAAAATGAAATGCTGCAAGCATTGAAAGATCTATCATCCATTACCTCTGGTCGGTTTTCTTTGACCTTCAAAGCGAAGCGTCATAAAAACAAAAAGTAGGACGTAGATCAGCACGACAAATCCCAAGAGATAATGGTGCAAACTGGTTTTCGGTCGAAAGCTTATCGAATCAAATACCGCCGGTTCCAATTCGTTAATTCTCTGGTAGACCTCAGATAAGGATTCACGATCAAGCGCCTGATAAAATCCTCCATCGGTTTCTTCTGCCATTCGCTCTAACGTCTCCGCATCTAGCGCTTCTTCACCCATAGTTGTCGGGTCGCCAATTGCGATGGTGTAAATCGTAATACCGAAATTACTCGCCACTTTTGCGGCATCAATCGGTGGTACTTTACTTCCTGTATCGTTTCCATCAGTTAAGACGAGCAAGACCTTGTTTTCCGAACGACTGCCTTCAAACGCCTTGATCGCAAGCCCGACTGCATCCCCTACGGCTGTACTCTGCCCAGCCATGCCTGTTGCTGTCTCGTCGAGCAAAGTCAGCCATGCAGCATGGTCTTCGGTGAAAGGTGCCTGAATAAAAGGCGCATCACCGAACACGATCAAACCAAGTCGATCGTTTTCTCGCTGAGCAACAAACTCTTCCAGTACCTGTTTGACCGCGCTCAATCGATCAATGGTCTGGCCTTTTCCATCTAGAAAATCTGTTGCTTCCATTGACCCGGACAAGTCGACTGCAACCATAAGATCACGGCCCGCTTTTTCAATCACAACCGGCTCACCGACATACTCTGGACGCGCCAACGCGAACACAATCGACACCCAACCCAAAACAAGAAACACTCTTTGGACAAGCATTCGGGATGCGATAACAGCGCCTTGCGAGGGTGTTTCACCAGAAACCATCACTACGCGTTTAAAGAAAGGGACTTTAACCGAACTCTTTTGTTGTTTATAACTTGGCAACAGCCAATAAACGAGAAGCGGAAGAGGTAATGCAAAGAGCATTAGTGGATAGGCAAGCTCAAGCATCGACTCGCCCAAATAGAGTGTGACGCAATACATCGCGAACGCGTGGAATCGTTGTTTGATGCGACTCTATCCAATGCTTTACCGCAACCAATAACGATTCAAGCTGGGTCTCGCTCAAACACAGATTATCTACGCGCTCATACGCAAGGCGCGCCAGTAGTTTGCCAGTCTCGGAATCAAAACACGGCGTTGGGGACGTTCGGTTGAGAAAAGCCACCCATGCATCACCCGAAAGCGGTGCGACCATTTCGCGTGAGTAGGCTTGTAAGGCTGTGGCCTTTAACACTTCTGGGAGCTTACGGGACAACTCCAGCCTATCTCCTGACGCCGCCGCTGCATCCAACACCTTTAATGCCTCGGACCGGTAACGGTTGTAATACCAACGAATAAGCAGCGAAGCGCACTTAACGAGAATACAAAGCAACGCCACGAAGAACATAATCTGCCAACCGATTGTTTGCGGAAACCATGATACGCTTTGCGGAAGCACTACTTCGTTAATGCCGTGGAGAATATAGTTGCCAAAGGTATTTGCGAACGACTCGTCGACACTTTCCATTAGAATTCCAGGCTCAGTTTAATCTCTTTGTAGGGTTGAATTCATGCGAAGCTCTAATTTAAAAGAATACCTAAAGTGTTCAAGACAAGCCTAGCGCATGTCGCAATTGCTCTTCTACGGGCGCAACGGTATCAATTGGTATTACTGGCACAGAGTACTTCTTCAATTCGTCTTGAACCGATTCAAACGAAGCGGCGAACTCCGCGGTAAACTTCTCCTTTAACGATTTTTTCCGACCATCGACCTCTATTTGCATGCTCCCATCACTCACCACCAAAGAGTCTTTCTCGGGAAGGTGTTTTTCTAAGGGGTCAAATACAAATGGTACGATTACGTCATTATGGACGCTCAATCTGCGAATCGATCCCAGCACGTCGTCGGACCAGCCAGCTAGGTCACTAATTACAACCACAAGGCAGTCATGCCCACAAAGGCGTTCTGCCTCCAACAACGCGTTCGCAAGCTGCTGTTCATTCTGAGCTTTCTTTTGAACTGCATCCAAGCTGTGATTCATCTTCGTGCATTCAAAAAGTATACGCTGTGCCGTCGCTCGAGAACGTTGTGGTCGGATCTGCTTCATATCGGTATCGTTAAATAATATGGCGCCGATTCGGTCGCCAACTGCAAGCGTACGCCAAGCGCAGAGAGCTGCCATTTCGGCAGCGGCAACTGACTTCATTCTCACCTTACTGCCAAAGAACATTGAGATACGCTGATCAACAATCATCAACACGCGTCGCTCCCGCTCCTCCGTATAGACGCGAACATGAGGCTTCTTGGTTCTATTGGTCACCTTCCAATCCAGGGTGCGAATATCGTCCCCGGAACGATAATGCCGAAGCTCCTCAAAATTTAACCCTCTACCACGGAGCTTGGAGGAATGGCGCCCCGACAAAATGCTCTGAACTGCGTGGCGAGGTAAAAAGCTCAAACCAGCCGCTTTGTGCTGCATGGCCATCAGCAGATCAAAATCTGCATAAACCTTGGAGTCTTTGTGTTTGTCTACCATCGACACGCTTACCGCCCCTTAAGCTACCGCGACCTGCTTAATTAGCTCATCCACCACCGCATCAGAACTAACCCCTTCGGCCGCAGCCTCATAACTGAGAATTAAGCGATGCCGTAAGACAGGCTTGAGAACAGAACGGACATCATCCGGATCAACAAAGTCCTTACCGTTAAGCCAAGCGAAAGCGCGAGATGCGCGATCTAGGTTGATCGTCGCGCGTGGACTTGAGCCAACACTTATCCATTGTCTTAACGCGCTATCTGCGTAACGTTCAGGATGTCGTGTCGCCATGACGAGCGCAACAATGTACTTCTCAATACTCTCTGAGACATGGAGTTGCCCGATTTGTTTTCTCGCTTCAAAAATACTGTTCTGAGGAACCACTAAGGCTTGCTCTTGATCACTAAAATTCTCCTCATCTCGGAGCATTCTGATAATCGATAATTCCGCCTCGTCTTCTGGGTAATCAACCCTAACCTTCATAATGAAGCGATCCATCTGAGCCTCCGGCAAAGGATAGGTCCCCTCCTGCTCAATCGGGTTCTGCGTCGCTAGAACCATGAACAGCTCAGGAAGCCGATAGGTTTTACCGGCTACGGTAACCTGTCGCTCCTCCATCGCCTCTAACAAAGCCGACTGTACTTTTGCTGGTGCTCGGTTTATCTCATCAGCCAGCACCAAGTTCGCGAAAATTGGGCCTTTTTGAAACGTGAGCTTTTCTTGATCGCCATCTGAGTGATAAATCTCGGTACCGGTAACGTCGGATGGAAGAAGGTCTGGGGTAAACTGTATTCGGCCTAATGTCGCATCGATGACACTGGCTAACTTTTTCACAGATCGTGTTTTGGCGGTTCCGGGTAATCCCTCAAGAAGAATATTGCCGTTGCATAACAAACCGATAATTATTTTTTCAACAACATCACTCTGGCCAATCACTGCACGCTCCATAGCTGCGCGAAGTGCTTTGATGTTGTTTAGACATTCAGACATAACCGTTTCCTAATGCGCCAAAAAAGGCGTATTTAAGTCAGTAAAATAAGCATCATAAAAACAAAACCCGCCAATAAAGCGGGTTTTGCTAACGAACGGGAGACTATTCCTCGCCTCCGGATTTGCTTACGAACATATCGTAAACAGCCTCAACCGACCAAGAACCCGGCTTTTGGCTTGGCGGGTATTCTTTGAACGTCGCAAGAAACTCGGCAGTCGTCGATAGGCCTAGATAGATATAAGGCGCTTTGTCTATCATCCAATCATAGTACGAGTTTGAGTTTTCTTCTGCACGACCCCAAGGATCACGCCGTAAATTAGTCACCTTAGGCATACGTAGCATTGTGAACGGCTCCGTCCAAAGTGCCATGGTTTTTCCTCGGTTCTCTGCGTAAGTCATCTTCCAATCACCAACACGGATACCAACTGGGAATGCTTCATCGTTTAAGTAGTGATAGACATCTCGCGGACCTTCTTTTACTTCTCCAGTGAGATACGGAAGGAAGTTATAGCCATCAAGATGGATCTTCGATTTCTTCTTGCCGAACGCTTTACCCTTCAGCATGTCGGCCTTCAGGTTTGAATCGCCGGCAGCTGCAGCGAAGGTCGGCATCCAATCGAGGTGCGCCATAATCTCATTAGAGATACTGCCCGCCTTGATCTTTCCAGGCCAACGAACCATCGCAGGTACCCGGTACGCACCTTCGTAGTTACTGTTTTTCTCACCACGGAAAGGCGTGATACCAGCGTCAGGCCACGTGTTGAAGTGAACCCCATTGTCCGTTGAGTACATAACAATCGTGTTATCTGCGATCTTCAAGGCGTCTAGTTGATCAAGCATTTCACCCACCAACTGATCATGACGTACCATCACATCGTTATAGAAACCTTGACCTGAAAGACCCACATTCTTCTCAGCAATATGCGTTCTAAAGTGCATGCCGGTGGTGTTCAGCCAAACGAAGAAAGGCTTGTTGTTTTTAACCGCTTTATCGACAAACTTCTTAGCGGCAGCAACAAACTCCTCATCTGCAAGCTCCATACGCTTTTTAGTCAAAGGACCTGTATCTTCGATCTTCCCGTCCGCATAAGAATGAAGTACGCCCCTAGGACCAAACTTCTTCTTAAACTCAGGATCTTTCGGGTAATCCGGATCTTCCGGCTCTTCCTCTGCATTCAAGTGGTAAAGGTTACCAAAAAACTCGTCAAACCCGTGATTCGTTGGAAGGTGCTCATCGCGGTCACCTAAGTGGTTTTTACCAAACTGACCGGTCGCATAACCATGTTCTTTGAGCATTTCAGCGATCGTGATATCACGATCCTGAATTCCCTCAGGGACCCCAGGAAGACCAACTTTCGTCATGCCGGTGCGAAGCCCTGACTGCCCGGTGATAAATGTAGAGCGGCCTGCAGTACAACTTTGATCACCATAGTAATCAGTGAATCGCATTCCTTCGTTCGCAATCCGGTCAATGTTTGGCGTCTGATAGCCCATAATTCCGTCGCTATAGGCACTAATGTTCGAAATACCGATATCGTCACCCCAGATCACCATAATATTTGGTTTCTCAGGTGCCGCGATCGCTACCGTGCTTATCGATAAAAATAAGCCGGCAATGGAGCGCTTTACGTTTTGCATAACCTTCCTTCCCTTTGTTTTTAGACTCAATATCAGCACCCTACGGGGCACCTGTTCTCACTCGAAAACTTCGAAAAGAACTTCACCAAATGCGCCCGAAGGCGCCTTAATATCGACTAGTGTAGACAAGGTCTTTGCTACATCAACCGTATATATTTTGCGCATAATTTGTTGCTCTTCAATGTCACGACCTACGAATACGATAGGCACATGCGTGTCGTAGGTCCAAGGTGAACCGTGCGTCGCAGCAACATGTAAGCCATCAAAATCATTTATGAACCAGTTCGGCTCAAACACCACATAAACATCGCCAGATCGTGGCGCATAAAAATTATTCAAAACAGCTCGATGAATTGGGCCATTAACCACTTTATTTTCAGCGAGATCGCGACTGGATACCGCTAAACGAACACCTTGCATATTCTGCAGCTCGCTTGCCACTGCCCGCTCAAGAAGCCGGTTACCCTCATCACTGCCTTGGTCTGCGTCATCAGATAAATATACGTAGGGATGGCTGTACTGCTCAATCAACTTACCTTTAATCTTGAATTTGGCCTTGATACGCGCAATCGCAGCGTCTTTTTCCCACGCCGACGGATCAATATACGCTGAAGGAATGCCTTTGGATTGAAGATACCCTGGCGTATCCGGGCCGCCATGATCCGCGCTAAGTACA